>JBNMOZ010000332.1:0-6953 GCA_051276005.1 Bradymonadia bacterium
TGGTGACTGAGCCGGAGTTTGGTGACTGAGCCGGAGTTTGGTGACTGAGCCGGAGTTTGGTGACTGAGCCGGAGTTTGGTGACTGAGCCGGAGTTTGGTGACTGAGCCGGGTCCAACACCCTCGCCAGGAATGCGGGCTTGAAACACCACCCACCGGGCGAGCCTTTCTACCGCGAACACCACGCTAATTCGATCAAACTGGGTGGAGCTGAATTTGGTTATCAAACGGCAGAATCAAGACGGGCAGAGGCGTCGCAGAATAGTTATTTACCGAACGGTCTAAAATGATAAGCTGCCGCAGCTGTTCCATAAGTGCCGGATGCGCCATGAGCCCCCCAGTCCACAGTCAGATCGCCCACCCGGCGCCTCGTCGCTGCCGCACGTTGGCAGGGTTGGCCTCTCGCCGCGTTCGGCGCAGGCTCGGCGCATGGGCAGGCTCGCAAAGGACAATTGGCCGACGCGCCCAACATGCGCGCTGAGCGAACAGTCCTTTGCGTTGAAGTATCGAACCTTGCAGACCGCGAAGCCATCTCCTCAGCTGCGCGGCGGCTCGCCCGCCAGCGGGCACATCTACCCGCAGCGGTGACGGATTGGCTCAGCGCGCGTGGGGGTGAAATGGAAGAGACGCTCGCAACCATCCTGTCTGGGACCGGCCTGTCACCGTCGGTTCGGGTGTGGTCGACGCTCATGCCCGGCATCGTGCTGGCCGCTTGGTTCTTCGGGGGTCTGGCGGTCTACCGCATCCAGAGCCGATTTCGGGGGGCGCACCACGACGCCGAGATTGAGGCGCGCGGCGGCAGCATGATCCTGGGGATTGGCCTGCGCAACTACTTCGCCTGGCTCACGTCGCCCGTCTGGCGGGTGCTCCGCTGGTCTCAACTGCCGGCCTCGGCCATCACGACCCTGTCGGTCTTGTTCGCCATCGGGGCGGGCGTCGCCATCGCCGCTGGTCGCTTCGGTCTGGGCGGTTGGCTCTACATCCTCTCGGGCTTCTGCGACTTCTTCGATGGACGCCTGGCGCGCGCGCTGGGCCAGGACGGACCGCGGGGCGCAGCCCTCGACAGCATCCTCGATCGCTTCGCCGAGGGCTTCGTGCTCTCCGGCCTTGCCTGGTACTACCGCGAGAGCTGGGTGCTGCTGCCGGTCCTCGCCACGCTCATCGGCTCGATGATGGTCAGCTACGTCCGTGCCCGGGGCCAGTCCCTGGGGGTCGACGCCAAGGTGGGCATCATGCAGCGTCCCGAGCGGCTCGTGTTGCTGGGCGCGGCCGTTGGCCTGAGCCCGATCCTCGCCGCCACAATCAACCCGACCGATCCGCACCCGATGCATTGGCTCGCCGCCGGCACGCTGGTGTTGATGGCGGTGACGACCCCAATCACCGCGATCCGTCGCTTGCTCTTCGTGCTCGAGGCGCTGGGTGGGCCGGCGGTCAAGTCGATGGCGGGCACCCGCCGCGGGGGCATCTGGCGCAGCATCGTCGCCAGCGGCATCGCCACCGGGGCCGACTTCGCGCTGGTGGTGGCGATGGTCGAATGGGGCGGCGTGCCGATCTGGCTGGCCATCACGGTGGGCTGCATACTGGGCGCGGTGATCAACTTCTGGATCGGCCGAACCTGGGCCTTCGAGAGCCGAGGCGGCGCGTTGCCGCAGCTGTACCGATACGCCATCGCGAGCTCTACCAGCGCAGGCCTCAATGCCGGCGGAGTCGCGGTCTTGATGCTGCTCCCGGTACCCTATCAGGTGGGCTGGTGGGCCGTGCGCGGCATGGTCTTCCTCATCTGGAACTATCCCCTGCAACGCCATTACGTCTTCGAACATGGGTCGCCGAGTGTGGCGTAGACCCATGTCGCTTAGAACGGCGGGGCTTCACCTCGCGGTGTTGGGGCTGGTCGCGTGCAGCGCTGGCAAGTCGGCGAGCCTCGAACCGATCGTAACCGGCCTTTTGGTGCCGCAGCCGGTTGATCAAGAGACCTACGCCGAGACCCTCACCGCGATGGCGGTGCTCGATGACGGCGGCTACCTGCAGGTACAGTTGGCGATCAGCAACATCGGCATCGGCTCGGGCAAGGGGGCGTGCCGGGTGCTGTGGGTGCCCGCCAAGGGCACGCCTCAGACCGCGCAAACGACCGTCGATCGCGAGGGTTGGTCTGCCAGGCCTGACCGCCTCAAGGTGGGGCGCTGTTCGGCGACCATCACTGAAGGGCTGTACACCGTACACGCGCCGCTCGACCCGCCCGTGCGCATCGAGCTGCACGCCACCCCTCAGCGTCATCACCCCCCCGGGCACCGGATCCAGGCCGACGACGACTTTCATGTGACCGAGGTCCTGGTGCCGTTCGCCAACGCAACGGTGCACATCGGCGACACTCGACGATCAGGCCGAGGCTACGCTGACCGCTCGCGCTCTACCGCCCTGCCCGGCGACTTGGCGACGCGTTGGGTGCGGGTACGCCGCCTGTCGAGCGCCGGCTTGCTCATGCTCTCGCGCACCCCGCCGTCCGGTCCGCCGCAGGTTTGGCGCTGGCGCGAGGGCAAGACAGCAGAGCCGGCGAGCCTGGTCGCTGAACGCGTCGGCGATGCGTGGCGGATCACGGCGCCGGGTACGCCGCCGATACTCACTGAGGGGCTGATCTATCGGCATGCCCCGGTGGAAGACCAGGGCATGCTCTCCGGCATGATTCGGGCGATCATCGGCAACCCGGTCACCTACACCTATCGCATCCCCGGCGGCGTGCTCGAAGTGACCCACGTCAACGAGTAAACGGCCCGCCACCCGCGCCTCGGCCAATTGAGAGCCCCCGCGTTCAGGGCACCTCGACCCGATGAATGCTCAGCCCGTCCATCGTGCGCGTGAGCACGAACACGCGCTCATTCGACACGAGAACTTGTCGAGCAGGACCAACGCGCCCGTTTGCCCGCTGATGCGTTCGATCCGGCCGGCTTCATCGCCGATGTACACATCACCACTCTGCGCGTCGACGGCGATCGTTCGCGCGATTTCGGTCGTTTGAAGGTCACTCAGGCGATGGTCACGGGCCAGATCGATGCGCATGATCCTGTGGGCAGAGTGTTCGAAGAGGTGCGCGACGCCCGCCGCAGTGATTTGGCCCGCGACGCGGGCGCATCGGGCTGATCGCGCATCCCTGATGCGCCGCCGATGCGACGTGTACCGCAGCGGCTTACAAATCTCTGACACATCTTTGCCCATCGGCTGACTCATCAGGACCGATGAACCGCTAGAGTCGCGCCTCCAGAACCCGGAGATTCCCCATGCGCCTCGCACTGCTTCTTCTTCTCGTCAGCACCCAAGCCTTGGCAACGCAGCCCCCACCGAACATCAGCGTCTCGGGCACGGCGTCCATTTCGGTGGCGCCCGACCTGGCCGATATTCGGGTGTCGATCGAGACCGAGGCCAAGACGCTCGACAAGGCCATCGCCAAGAACGACGCCCGCATCAAGGCCGTGCTCGCGGTCATTCGAGGGCAAGACGTCGCCGCCGTTGACCTGCGAACGGCGCATCTGCATCTGTCAGAGCGCAGCGAGCGCGGCGTCCGAGTGGGGCACACCGCAAACCGTCAGGTGCAAATCACGCTGCGCGATCTCAGCCGCCTCGAGCCCTTGATGCAGGCGATGCTCAAGGCAGGCGTGACGCGCATCAACCAGATGGAGTTGGGCACGTCCAAGGCGATCAGCCTGAAGAATGAGACGCGCATTCAAGCCATCAAGGCAGCGCGCACCAAGGCGCAAGCGCTGGCCGGCGCGTTGGACCAATCCATCGGCAAGGCCATCGCCATCACCGAGAATCAGTCCACGGGCGGCGGCAGCCGCATCTACAACAACTTTGCGGTTCAGACGGCCGGGGCTGGGGCGAGCGGGACCACGGTCGCGACGGGGCAGATCACGATCCGCATGACGCTCTACGCGACCTTCCTGCTCAACTGACGCAGACCTTCTGCGCCGAGGTCAGGGTGTTGAACGGGCGAGCCGTGCGCTCAATCCGCCAACGCCTCGACCATGCCCACCAAGCCGGGGAACATCGCCCCGAAGCGCTCGTAGTTGAGCGTATCGAACGTGTCGGTGGCCTCATGGTAGTTGGCGTTGCGGAAGAAGGCAGTGTCGGTGACCATCACCGCGCGATACCCCGCCTGCCAGAACGACCAATGATCCGAGAACCCAGCCTCGGGCAGGTTGCCCGGCGCCGCGAGCTTCTCAGCGGGGAAGCCACTCGCACCCATGAAGGCCGCGTGGGCCTCGTCCAACACATCCGATGACGGCAGATCACTGATGAAGGCCGCGAAGTTCCCCATGTCGGGGAAGAGACCCGCCAGACCCAAGGGCACCTCCTGCGACCCGGCCGCGTCGGTGTAGAAGCCGAGCATCTCCAAGGTGACCATTGAGGTGACGTTGGTGTTGGCCGCCGCCAACGCGCGGGCATACACAAGGCTGCCCATATCGTCGGTCTGGAAGTACGGCGGCTCTTCATTGGCGAAGAAGACGAACTGCACCGTCTGCGCCTGGGGCTGCCGCGCGAACACCCGCGCCAACTCGAGGGTCGCGGCCACGCCGCTGGCGTTGTCATCGGCGCCCGGCGTGCTCGGTACACAATCGTAATGCGCCCCGATGACCACCACCTCGTCACCGCGCTCAGCCCCCGGCAGCGCGACCCACAGGTTGACCGACTCGCTGCCGCGCACGTCGTAGACTTGGCGCTCGACGGTGTAGCCCATGCCCGTCAACTCGGTGTTGATGTAGTCGATGGTCTGCTGCAGCGCGGCCGGGCGCGTCAAACCCCGGCTGCCGATGTCGCGGGCCAGCACCTCCACATGAGTCCGCAGGCGATCCTCGACGGGCAGACCCATGTCGGGCGCGGCGGCGTCGGGGGCGGCGTCGGCGATCTGCATGTCGGCGGCCGCGTCGATGGCCTGCGCGTCCATGGCGGTGGCGGCATCGAACACGATCACCAGCGGGGCGGTCGTTGATCCGTCATCACAGCCGGCGAGCAGGCCGACGATCAGCAGTGGCGACGCATGAAGCGCGCGACGAAAGAGGGTACGCAAGAGCATCAAATGGGCATCTCCAAGACAGAGTCGACGACTCTGAGACAGCTCAGCCCATTCGACCATCGAAATCGATCACGGCCTGCGAGTTCGCGTCATCGAGCGGGGGGATTGCCGCGTTGCCGGTCAGGGCGTCAGACCCGTCAGACCACCCGGCGGGCCTGCCTTGACGGCCTTGCCACTGCGGGGCGGGGTGGGATTGCGTCTGGTCAGGCTCTTGTGGGGGCCGCGCTGTCGCCTGGCGGATTCTCGCTCAGCGCGCCTCAGCCGCGACGACGCGTGACCACCAGACCCAAGCCCACCAGCAAGATGGGCATGCAGGGCGTCTCGCCCCCATCCACGTTGCAGCCTCCACACCCGTCATCACTCTCACCGCGGGGCGGCGCCGAGACCGGCGGGTTGGTCTGCATCGAAGTGCCGGGTGGTGGCGCCCCAACGACTTCGGGTTGGCCCGCCGGCATCATGCGCTCAATGAGCGCAGCGGCTTTGGTTTCAAGCCCGCGAATGGTGGCACCGTGATGGCGACGCGGGCCGGGTTGACCGTCTCATCAATGGCGTCGGCGATGGCCGCCCCATCGACGCGATGATCACCAAACGCCCGCCGGGTATTGAGCATCTCGCGGACGGTGATGCCCTCGGGCGGTACGATCAGCTGAATGAGCACGCCGATGACATCCTCATCGACGCTGACGAGCCGCCACAGCACGTCGGACAACGTCTCAGCGCTGCGAATCGAGTCCAAGATCGCTTGATCGTAGACCGCGAAGGCCAACCGCTGGCGATGCGCATCGGTCACTGCGCCCGCGAAGTCGGTGGCGAAGGCCTGACCGTCGGCCTCATCGGCCGCCTGGCTGACCACATCCGCGTAGTTGGCGCCGCGGCCAAACCAGTCGATGGCGCGCTCATTGATCGTGACATGCAGGTAGTTGGTGGGCACGGCCCGTGCGGCGCCGACGACGTGCACGATGAGGCCCATATCGGGCTCAGCCGCGACCTGGGTCGGCTTGATGGGAATGACAGGCTGATCGGCCGTGAACTCCAGCCGAATCGGCGAGACGTCGGCGACGCCCGCGCTGGGCAACAGCTTGAGCGCGACGAACACCGAGCCGTTGTCGATGTAGCCCTGCAGCAAAGCCCCGGCGTTCTGCGGCGCGTTGAAGTCGTTCTCATTGAGCCATCTCAGCAGCTCACCCGACTCATCCGCCGCGATGATCACCTGGTCATAGGGCCCAACCGCCTCCCGCGAGAGGATCTGCACATCAGGGCCGCCCCCGACACTTTGGTCGGGTGCACCGCCTGCATCTGCGGCAGACGCGTCGACCGATACGAAGGCCTCGCAATCGTCCTCAAACGTCAGTCGAAATTGAGGACCAAAGACCTGGTCGAGCCGCTGGAACAGGAGTGCGTTCGACAGGCTGACCGTCACGTCCCGCGGCACGGGCAGCAGCCAGCCAAACTCGGCCGGTGGGCCGCCATAGGTCAATTGCACATGCATTTGCAGCTTGCCCGGCTCATCCGCGGGCGCGAACAAGATGCGCTCGGCCGCCTGCGTGACGGGCTGGCTGGCGTCGCAGAAGAAGCCGCCACAGGCCGATGCCACACCGGGCAAGGCGAGGGCGACGGTCAAAACGGTGAGGTGGAGGGCAGTGCTCATGCAATCTCACTCGGCAGTTCGTCGACACCAGACGTGGTTGGTTCCGGATCTTACACTGCGGGGGTGAGGGGCGCGGGCCGGGGGCCAGGCGCGGGTCTAACAGCGGGTGGTCGCGAACATCGATCCAGGTCACCTTCGACGGGAAAACTCGCCTCGAAGACACTTTTTCTGCGACACGCCCGCCGAGCGGCCGATGGGAAGGCAAACCCCCAACCCAGGAGGCCGCCATGGCCTGGCCATTT
>JBNMOZ010000333.1:0-6952 GCA_051276005.1 Bradymonadia bacterium
CCGTCGCCGCCACCCGCGCCGCCTTCGCCGCCACCTGCGCCGCCTGCGCCGCCACCTGCGCCGCCTTCGCCGCCGCCTGCGCCGCCTTCGCCGCCGCCTGCGCCGCCTTCGCCGCCCGCCGCGCCCGCGCCGCCTTCGCCGCCCGCCGCGCCCGCGCCGCCTTCGCCGCCCGCCGCGCCAGCGCCGCCTTGACCGCCGGCCCCACCCGCGCCGACCATGCCGTCAGCGCCGCCGTTTGCGCCGCCGTCCGAATCTTCGGGATCACACCCTAGAGTCAGACAGGCCAGACATACGGTGGCCAACATCCCGAAACTCAGTCGCCAATTGCTTAAACGCATTCGATTCCCCCTCTGCAAGCGAAACGCTCCCTCGCTTGGATTTGGTGCAAGGGTGCACGAAAGGGGCCGATTCTTTCCAGCGTAGCCACCGGCAAATGCGCCGCGGTTATCTGATGGATCGAGGGCAGCGCGTCAGATAGTCGAGGCGGACGGCGCTCGATCTCGGGCTTGGATTCGCAGCGAGAGCACGAAATCGGCTTGGAGCCTGCCTTGGGGCCAGATCTCAACGGGAGCGGCGCGAGCAGGGTGTTGAAAAAGGCGGACCGAGTGGCTTCTTCAACGGCCTGCTAGAAACGGGTCGAGACGCCCACGCGCATGCCGTCGGGCGTGGGCAGGGCGCCCACCGACAGCCCCTCATCTTCAGACGACAGCAAATACAGCACGCCGCCGGCCGCCAGCCCGGCAAGGCCGACCCCCAGCCCGATATCACCGATCAGCGCGCGCTGCTCACCTTCGTCGGCAAGCTGGCGCCGGGCCGCTGCGTCCGAGGCGTCTTCGAACTGGCTGTGCGAGTGGGTGGCGAGGACCGCGAAGGTCGCGCCCGTGATCGTGGCAGCCGCCCCAACCCCCAGGGCGATCCAGGCGCCGGCGCGCGCATGATTGGCGCCCGGCGCATCGCCTACGATCGCGACTCTGCCCGCCGACGCTAGACCCGGCGCGCGCCCCCCGGTGGGTCCCAGCGCCTCAGGGCCGGCCACCTGCATCACATCAAGGCGCTCGAACGCGATCAAACGCAGCGCGTCGGCCGCCCCGCGCGCTCGCACATAGCGCTGGTAGTAGACCCGCGCCACGTCGGGATCGTTGAGCTTGCGGTCGTGAATATAGGCGACGTTGTAGAGCAGCTCAGGCAGCGGATCGAGCCGGTACGCGGCGCGATAGGCCTGCACCGCGTGGCAGTACCGCTCGGCCTCGAAGTGCGCGGCGCCCTCGGCCGCCAGCGCTTTGACGGGGTCGTCGGGTGTCTGCCCCTGCGCAACAAGCGGCGCGCAGGACAGCATCAAGAACAGCAGGGTGCTCAGCTTCATCGGTCGTTCAGCCTCCGCGGCGACCGTAGGCCAAAGGCGCCGAGTGCGCAAAAATGGCCCTGTTTTTGTGAGAACCCCCCTTTGCGGGTATCAGTAGACGGTCTGCCGACGAATGATCGCGTATGCGACGACGGCGAGATTGGAGGCACGGTGTCGAGGGTCGGAGCACTCATGCGCGGATGCGTCAGCGTCGCCCTTGTGGCCGGATGCACCAGCGCGCTCGACTTCAGCGTCGAGTGCGAGTCCAACGCAGCCTGCGAAAGCCTGGGCGCAGACCTCATTTGCGTGGATGGCCAGTGCGTGTCCGACGGGCTCCAGGCCGATCGGGGCCCGCAGCCGCGCGATGCCATGGTCAACCCCACCCTCGACGCGCGCGTCTCCGATCGCGGTGACTTGATCGCGCAGGGCTGCACCCTGATCGGACGCCCAGGCGGCGACGCACCGACGATCGGTGCGATGCTGCCCGCGTTGAGTGGGCCCGCGCGCGCCGGGCTCGAGCACGCGGTCGGCGACATCAACGCCGCGGCCGGAGTCGGCGGGCAACAGATCGGTGTGCTGGCCTGCCCCACGCCCATCGACGTCGACGCCGCCGTCGATCGCGCGCGCCGCTTGGCCGACGTGATCACCGTGCCCGCGCTCATCACGGGGCTCGGCCCGGCCAAGACCCAGCGCATCTACACCGACGTGGCCCGCGCGCATGGGCTGGTCATGCTGACCGCGACCACTGCCGAGCCGAGCCGCATCGCGGTCGGCGACGACGGCCTGCTCTGGCACATCCGCGGCTCGGCGCGCAACGAAGCGGCCGCCATCGCCCGGTTGGCGCTCGAAGACGATCCCGCCGCCGTCACGATCGTGCATCGAGCCGACGCCTGGGGCGAAATGCTGACCGCGCAGGCGGAAGCCGTGCTCTGCGCCGCTGGGCTGTGCCCGCCTGACGCCGTCACCGCGTTGAGCTTCGCCCCCTACTCCGACCAGCTGGGTGCCGTGGCGGCGCGCCTCGATCCGACGCAAATCGTGTTGGCGATCGGTCGCCCAGACGACGCGGTGTCGATCATTTCGGCGCTCGCCGACGTGGGCGCAGCCCGGGTTTACGCCGTCGGCGGCCCGCGATGGGCCGACGACCTCGCGGCGATCTTCAGCCTCGATGACCAGGGCCAGACGCGGCTGCCAGAGTGGCGCGCGGCCGCACGCTCGGCGCTCCTCTGCGGCAGCGCATCGGTGGGCCCCAATCGCCGTGGGCCCGCCTGGGCGGGATGGGTCGGCGACTTTGAGACGGCCTGGCCCGACATTGACGCGCAGCGCGCGGCGCCGTGGGTCGACGCCGTCTTCGCGCTCACATACGCGCTGGTGGCCGCCGAATCGTCCGGCGGTGAGGTCGCCGGCGCGCAGCTGGCCGCCGGCCTGACACGCTTGGGGGCGGGCCCCCGCATTCGCGTCGGCCGCATCGACTGGACCGCCGGCGTCGCCGGGCTCGCGGGCGGCGATATCGACTTGGAGGGCGTGTCGAGCGCGTTGCAGTTCGATGTGCAAACCGGGGTGGCCCAAGGCGGTGTCGATGCGACGTGGTACGATGGCACCAGCGTGGGGCTCCTGCCGGCCGGCGAGGTCATCAACGTCGACGGTCAGTATGCGCCGCCGGTGCCGCGGCCCGACTGCGGCGAGGAGTGAGCATGGGCGCATGGATTTGCCCGACATGTCGACTGCACTACGGCGAAGAGGCCCGTCAGCGTTGCCCTGCCGACGGTGCGACGCTGGTGCTCAACCTGTCGGGGGCGAGCGTTCAGGGGCATCTGCTCACCCACTTGCTGCACGTCAAACCCGACGGCACCACCGTGTGGGAAGCCCACGCCGGGCCCGATGATCGCGTGGCCCTCGAGCTGCTTCGCGGTCCGCAGAGCGCCGAAGCCTGGGCCTGGGCCCAGGGCCTGGATCATCCGCATATCGCATCGGTCAAAGGCTTCGCCCGCATCGATGACGATCTGGCCTGCGCGGTCATGGCGTGGATCGACGGCGAGCCGCTGTCAGAGCGCTTGGCCCAAGGCCCGATGCCCGTGCGCACCGCGCTGCACCTGGCCGACCAAATTCTCGACGCCCTCTCGTATGTCCACCAGCAAGACGGCGTGCACGGCGACCTGCAGCCCAGCACCATCTTCCTCGAGAAGGGCACCGACGCGAGGCTCATCAACGTAGGCGTGCATCGCTGGCCCCCGCTGGCCGAGGTGCTGGGCAGCGGCGGCGCCCAGGCGCTCGACTTGTCGATGGTGGCATATGCGGCGCCCGAGCGGCTCGCGCAAGGGGCCGCTGAGCCGGCCGGCGATCTGTACAGCCTCTGTGCGTTGCTCTGGCACCTGGTCACCGGCGCCCCGATCTTTGGATCCGATCCGCATGCCTGCGCCCGCGCCCACCTGACCGCGCCCCGACCCGACCTCAGCGCCACCTTCCCGGATCGCGACTGGCCCGAGGGGCTCGCCGCGTTCCTGGCCCGCGGCCTCGCGCGACGCCCCGAGGCTCGATTCGCGTCGGCCGAGGCCATGCGCGCGGCGCTGCGACCGATTCATGAGTCGAAGCCGCGCGTGCCTGTAGCGCCCAAGACGACGACCCCGCCCCCGGTCATCGTGCCCTTGCTGGTCGGGCCGCCTACCCCGTCCCCCGCGCCGCCCAACCAGACCTGGCGGTGGATCGCAGGCGTCGGCGTGCTGCTCATCGGTGGCCTGCTCATCGGCACCGCGCTGCGCGACGACTCGGCGAAGCCCGATGGTTTGGCCGCCCGAGGGGCCTCATCGAGCACCGTGTCACAGCCCGTGTCACGGCCCGTGTCAGACGCCATGGAGCGCGTCCGCGCGACGCCGGTGTCGGCCGCGCCCGAGTCGATCGCGCTGGCAGTGACCATCAGCGACGCGCCCGAATCAGCAGCGCCCGCGTCGATCGCGGCGCCCGCGTCGATCGCGGCGCCCGCGTCGATCGCGGCGCCCACGTCGATGGCCTCATCGACCGCCTCACCCGCACAGATTGCCGGCGCGACGGCCCCCATCAGCGCCGCGCCGGTGTCGGTCGCGATCGCGCCGGCCAGCGCGCCGGTCATCGAGATGGACCCCGTTGAGGTTGCGTGGGAGCCAGCGTCGCCGGTAGGGCGCCCCGCCGCCACGAAGGCGCGCCGCACGGCCGACACCGCCGCGGAGCCCAAGGCCGTCGCGCGTAGGGCCGATCGGGTCTCGCGCAGCACGCCGCGTCGCCGCAGGCCGGCGCGCAGAGCGTCGCGTAGAGCGTCGCGTAAGGGAGACCGCCCGATCGCCCGCGCCGAAGACCGTGAGACGCCGCTCGCACCGCTGCCTACGCTGGGCGAGACACCCAAGCTGCCGCCCTTGGTGTCCAAGCACGGCATCCGCATTCTGGGTCAGTAAGGCATTCTGGATCAGGCGCCCAACTCAGGGCGCCACAGCACCACTCAGCCAGCAGCCAGCCAAACCGCAGCCGACAGCCACGCCCTGCGTCAGTCGTCGATGCGGGTGAGCACCCACGCGCCGCGCGGGTTCGCCCAGGGCGGATCGTCTTCGGTGGCCGGGGCGGCGTCGCGGTGCGAGACCACGTAATGCGGCGCGCTGAGCGTCGGCTGAAAGCGCATGCCGTCGGTGGGTCGCATGCCGTCGCAGACCATCTGCCCCGCCAGCGCGGTGACCGCGGCCGTCTCGTCGCCGTTGCCGCCGCTCGACAAGGGCGCCTCGACGTCGGGCAGATCGAAGGCGCACATGCCGACGCTCTCGACCTGGGCGGGCGTCACGAAGACGCCGACGAAGATGTTGAACAGCACGACCGTATCGCGGGGGCTGAGGCCCTTGAGGCTGCCGCGTACGAGCACGCGATCTGCCGTCTCGATCAGCACGCCAGTGGCGCCCTTCTCGAAGGCATCGAGCAGCAGCTTGGCCGCCGCGATGGCGGGCTCGGTGTCGCCGACCTGCTCGAACTCGATGACGCCTTGCACGATGCCCGTGTGGCCCCGCAACGCGGCCAACTCGGGCGGATCGAAGAGGCCCCGGCCCAGCTGAATCATGTCGTCAGCGAGCACGCGCTCCCCGGGCCCGAAGGCCAGGTCCAGGCTCGAGTCGAGGTCTGGCGGCTCGGTCCACGGTCCAGCGATCGTTACGATAATGCGTCCCATGGGCTGGTTGTGCGACAGGCCATCGCGACGGTCAAGCCCTTTGGCCACCCAACGCGACGCGGTCAGCGACCGTCCAGGCCCAGCAGGAACGCCTCGAGGTCAGCCAACTCGGCCGCGCTCAGATCGCCCGTCTCACCGTGCGCGCCCGCGGGGTTTCGCGTGATGAGCACATCGAGGAGCGTCGCGGCCGAGCCGTCGTGCAAATAGGGCGCGCTGTCGTACAGGCCCAACAGCGTCGGGGTGTCGATGCCCGTCAGCGGTTGGCCCAGGCGCTGACCCGAGCTGGCTGACAGCGTGCCCACGTCGTGCAGCCGTGGCGCACCGGGCTCACTGAACGCCGAATCGGTATACAGCGGGGGTATATGGCAGCCATCGCAGGCCAGCCGATCGAAGATCGCCTCGCCGCGATCCATAGCCGGCGTCGATTGGCCGTCCGCCGCCTTATGCGGGCTGCGATGCACCGCGTCGAGGCTCGTCACGTAAGCTGCGAGCGCGTCCAGATCGGCGCTGAGCCCAGCCTTGGGCGCGCCCAGAGGCGTGTCGGCCATGGCGAACGCGGCGTCGTCCATCAAGCCGTCACCGCCAAAAGCCCCGCGTATGTCGTGCTCGAAGTCCTGCACCTCGTCGAAGTTGCCCGACCAGTGGATCGGCGCGGCGCCCCCGCGGCCCAGCAGCGAGATCGTGTTGCGCAGCCCCTCGCCGCGGGCGGTGAAGTCCCAGGTGAGGCCGTCGCTGTCGCCGTCGAGGTGGCAATGGGCGCAGGCGATATAGCCTTCGCGGCTCAACCGCGGGTCGAAGCTGTCGTTGAACAGCTGCTTGCCTCGGGCGATGACGGGATCCAGCGGCTCGGCGTCGACCAGAGGCAGCACCTGAGCCGGCAGGGGCACGCCGCTCAGATCGCTGACGTCCCAAACGCGCAGCTCGCGTGACAGGCCCGCGTTGGCGAACAGCCAGCGATCGTCAGCGCTGAGCGCGAGGCCGTCGACGCCCATGCCCGACTCCAGCACCGTGCCCGACGCCCCGCCCGTCAGCCGATCCAGGCGCTCGACGACGCGGCTGCCGCGCATGGCCAAAAACAAGAAGTCGCCCCGCGCGCTGTACACGCCCGCTGACGCGAACCCGCGGCCGTCGAACTGCTTGCGCTCTTCGAAGTCTTCAGTGTCCTCGGCCACGTTCACGAACGAGACGACCGCGCGCAGCACCGTATCGAACGCGGGCTCTTCGCCGTCGAAGAGCGGGCCGTGGTCGAGGTTGGCCTGCATCGCGGCGAAGGCCACCTCGCCGCCCGAGGGCGCGACCAGCGGCTGATCGAGCCAGGTGGGCACGCCGCCGATCTCGGTGTCGCTGGCGCCTTGGGGATCGTTGGCGAGCGTCCAGTCGCCGCGCGCCTCGGCGGCGGGATCGATGATCACGACCCGGCCCTCCCCGTCGAC
>JBNMOZ010000334.1:0-6941 GCA_051276005.1 Bradymonadia bacterium
CGCCCTGCCCGCCCAGGCGAGCGTCTTCGACACCTATGGGTTCGGCAGCCGCGCCGCCGCCATGGGCAACGCCGCCGCCGCCGCCGCCGAGGACTACACCGGCGTCTTCTACAACCCGGGCACGTTGACCGTGCGCAAGCGCCCGCATGTGGGCCTGGGCATCCACCTGATCGCGCCGAACCTGTCGACCACCGCCAAGCGCCGCGATCCCACCGCGCCGGCCCCAGAGCCCCCGCGCACCAACGTCGGCATTCACCTGGGCTTGCTGTTTCCACTGGGCGGCCTGATCGACGATCGCGTCGCCTTCGGCGTCGGCGTGTACGTGCCTACGATCCAGGTCACGCGCGTCGAATCCTTCGATCCGGTGACGCCGCATTTCTATCGATATGACGCCCTGCCCGACAAGATCAACCTGGCCTTGGGGGTCGCCTTCGAGCTGCACGAGACCCTGTCGTTTGGTTTGGGATATCAATACCTTGGTACGTTAACAGGCAACGCACAGATCGACCTCGACCTGCTCACCCGTCGCTTCACCCGCAAAGACGTCGACGTCGACATCCAAGGGCGCGGCGGGCTCACA
This sequence comes from Bradymonadia bacterium, assembly GCA_051276005.1. GTDB lineage: Bacteria > Myxococcota_A > Bradymonadia > UBA7976 > UBA1532 > JBNMOZ01. Next base: position 581 of record JBNMOZ010000334.1, read on the forward strand.
GCGGGCGTCCTGGTGCGCCCCACCGACGACCTGCGCATCGGCCTGAGCTACCGCTCGGCGCTGTCGGTCGACTATGTGCTCGACGTCGACATCAACCTCGTCGGCATCGGCGCGCTCGCCGTCGACATCTCGGGCGTCGCGCTCTACACCCCGGCGCAGTACACCCTGGGCGTCGCCTGGCAGCGCGGCGACTTCACGGTGACCGGCGATTTGATCTGGTCGCGCTGGTCGGGCGCCCCCGATCCCAGCCCTACGTTCACCGTCACCCTCGACGGCGAAGACATCGGCCTGGGCGCCATCGTCGCCGACGCCGATCCCGTCGATCTGGGCGCCCAAGACACCATCGAGCCCCGCGTTGGCGTAGAGTGGAGCGCGCGCCCCGACCTGCAACTGCGCGCCGGATACGGCCTGCGCCCGAGCCCCCTGCCGAGCCAGACCGGCTTCAACAACTACCTCGACAGCGATGCACATGTGTTCGGTGCAGGTGTCGCCTATAGCATTCCGGATCCATTAGACATTCACGACTCGCCAGTCACCTTCGGCTTGACGCTGCAGTGCACGGTGCTCGAAGATCGCGCCCACCCCAAAGCCGAGGATCGGGCGTACTTCAGCTACACCGCGGGCGGGTCGATCTGGCATTTGGCGTTCACGAGCCGACACGACTTCTAAGCCCGCCCTATCGCCCTCGCCGTGCCGCCTTCACACCGCTCGGGGCGCCGTCTCCCAGGCCTTCAGCGACGCCCGCCGCGTCTGCAAATCGGGCATGACGCCCGCCAGCGCCTGCCAGAACGGCGGCTGATGATGCCGGTGGATCAGGTGCGTGATCTCATGCGCCACGACGTACTCCATCGCCGCCAGGGGGGCCTGCACCAGGCGCCAATGCACCCGGATGATGCCGTTGGATGCGCATGAGCCCCAGCGCCGCTTCGCGTTGGTCAAACGATACCCCGCGGCCTCAACGCCCATCATCGACGCGTACTCGTCGCCCAAGCGCTCGATGTCGTTGAGCGCCCTGCCCTTGAGCCACAGGTCGAGCGCCCGCGCGATGGCCTGCGTGCGGGCCTCGCCGGTCGGCGCGGCGGGCACCTGCACGTCGAAGTCGTCGTCGAACGCGATGCGGACCCCGGCGCTGTCGGTGGGCGTCGCGTTCAGCGCGTGCCAGCGCCCGCGATACTGCAGCGTCGATCCGTGGGCATAGCGCTGGGTAAACTGCCGCGATTGCCGCGCCTCGACCTCGCCCACCGCGCTGAAGCTCCAGCGACGCTTGAGGTTGGCGAACTCGGCGATACGGGCATGCGGCGTCCTCTTGGGCGCGACCAGCTCGACGATGACGGTGTTCGTCTTGGGGTCGGGCTTGACCACGAGGCGCATACGCTGGGCCCGCGTTGAGACCCTTACAGTGTAAGGAATCCGCGTCTCACCCACGGTGACGGCAGTCGACGCGATGGGAGAGTCGATGAGCATTCGGCTGCAGAGCCTAGTGAAAGTTGCCCGCTCGTGGAAGGGCCCTGCGCGCGCGTCCGGCGGTGCCAGCTTCGACCCGGCTTGCATCTGAAGCATGGGTACCGCAGTATGCCGGGCCGTCGCGTCTGGCCGCAGGTCTTTCGTTCGGCGCTCGCCGAGGACTACACCCGCCATGCGCATACCCCCCGAACTCGTCACGCTCTTCGATCACGGCATGATCAGCGAGGTCGTACGCCCGCTGCTCAGCGGTAAGGAGGCCCAGGTTTACTTGGTGATCTCTGACGATGAAGAGCGCGTGGCGAAGGTTTACAAAGACGCAGCCCAGCGCAGCTTTCGCCAACGCTCGGTCTATGCCGAGGGTCGCAAGGTGCGCAACTCCCGCGACCGCCGTGCCCTGTCCAAGGGCAGCCGCTACGGCAAGAAGAAGGAAGAGGCAGCCTGGCGCACCGCCGAAGTCGACATGATGTACCGGCTGCAAGCGGCCGGAGTGCGGGTGCCCAAGCCGTACTACTTCCTCGACGGCGTGCTGATCATGGAGATGATCACCGATCCCTACGGCTCGCCGGCCCCGCGGTTGGGCGAGTTGGATCTGCCCGAAGAGGCCGTCGAGTGGATCTTCGAGGCCCTCATTGCTGAAGTGGTCAAGATGCTCTGCGCCGGTGTTGTGCACGGTGACTTGTCAGACTTCAACGTGCTGATGACCCAGGACGGGCCCGTCATCATCGACTTCCCCCAGACCTTGGACGCTGCCGGCAACCAGAGCGCCCGCAAGATCCTCATTCGGGACGTCGCGAACCTCAACAAGTACCTGACCGACCGGGTCGACACCAACCGCCCGCTGCGCCACGCCGAAGAGATGTGGGACCTGTACGCACGCGGCGAGCTACAGCCCGACACGGTGTTGACCGGTCACTTCCACCGCGGCCGTGACGCCGTCAACGTTCAGGAGCTGCTGGACGTGGTGCAGGAAGCCGAAGGCGACGCGATGGCGCGCCTGGCGGGTCAAGAAGACTAGGCAGGTTTGGGCGGCAGAGCGGGCGGGTGGGCAACGGAGCTTCGACGCCCGCAGCATCCGCACGCAGCATCCGCACGCAGCATCCCCCACGGGCCGATTCGAGGCCTCGCGGGCGGATCCCGTCAGAGTTTGACGGCTACTGTTGCACGCAGAGCAGATGGTTGAGCGCTCTCGAACAGTCGACAAGGTAGTTGATAGTCAGAGCGCTCGCGCCATTGGCACCCGCCGCGCCTTGCCCGACCGCGGCTGAGGTGAAGTCCAGGCAGGTGCCATTGCCCAGTCGAGCCTGGCCGTTGGGCTGCGTGGCCGTCATGAGGCCGTCTTGCACCGCGACCACGTTGCCGTCCGATCCGATGTTCCAGTCGCTCTGGATCGTCCCATCCACCAGGTCGGTCCAGTTGTCCGCGATCCTGACGCCATCGGCGCGCACGTAGGGCAGGATGGAGTGGTTGAAGCGGCTCTCGGGATCGTTCTCGGCCTTTGTCGACAGCCATGCGAGGAAGGTCCCCGGCAAGCCTGCGTCGGTGGCCATGCTCTGGCAGATCGCATCGGCCCCTGCCAGACCGCCCACGCTCCCGCTGTATTGACCGGGGGTGGCGAACACGACCTTCTCGCAGCCAGTCTTCTGGCCGCCGGCCCGCAGCCGGGCGCAGAACCGGACGAAGACCGCGTCCTCGTCAACCAGACCATCGGGCCCTTGAGGACCCTCAGCGCCTTCGGCTCCGTCCGCGCCGGCGGGACCTTGCGCGCCGTCCGCACCGACAGGGCCCCCGGCGCCATCCGCGCCAACAAGACCCTCCGCGCCGTCGACACCGGCAGGCCCTTGCGCGCCATCCGCACCGGCAGGCCCTTGCGCGCCATCAGCACCGGCAGGCCCTTGCGCGCCGTCAGCACCGGCGGGCCCTCGCACGCCGTCAGCGCCGGCGGGCCCTTGCACGCCCTCAGCACCAGCGGCGCCGGCGGGACCTCGCGCGCCGTCATCACCCGCGGGACCTTGCGCGCCGTCACCACCAGCGGGGCCAGCGGGACCTTGTGCGCCGTCATCACCGGCGGCACCAGCAGGACCTTGCGCGCCAGTGGCGCCCACGGCACCGGCGGGACCCGGCGCGCCAGCGGCACCCGCGGCACCACCGGGGCCTTGTCCGCCAGCGGCACCCGCGGCACCCGCGGGACCCTGCGGGCCAGCGGCACCCGCGGGGCCTTGCGCGCCGTCCGCGCCAGCAGGGCCAGCAGGGCCAGCAGGGCCAGCAGGGCCAGCAGCCCCTTGCGCGCCGTCCGCGCCGGCCAGACCCTGCCCGCCCTGCGGCCCGATCAGGCCGGCGGGATCACCCACCCACCGACCGTCGGCGTCGATGACCATCGCATCGCCGATAGACACGGTGGCGGGATGAATATCCTGGCCGGCGACGTCCATGGCCTGAGCGGCGCGGTCGGCCCATTGCGCGCGAAACGCGCCGCCGACCCGCAGTCGAGGCGTTTGTTCGTCATCGTCGGCAATCTGCAGCCCCAAGTAGAGCACCGCGCTGGCCGGCAGCATGGGGAACGCCTCGCCGGCGCCGAGGAGGGCGGAGAATACACCCGCCGCGACATCGATCTCGATCGTCTCTTCCCAGAGGCTGTCTGCACCCATCGGTGCATCGTAGAGGCGAAATGTCATCTGCAGCGTGTCGTCGACCGGCGCACCGGCCAGATCGGTCAAGTCGCCATGCCAGGTCAGCGTGAGCGGCGCAGCCTCTTGGGCCGTCGCAACAAGAGGGGTCAACGAAATCAGCAGCGTCAGCAGCCACTTCATGGGGCGCACTCCATCGAGATCGAGAGTCATGGTGAGAGCCGCGCCCGCATGCGATAACGCGCGCTCTGAGACTGGGCATGCCCGCCCGAGGCGGCGTTGGCGCTGACGCGCTTGGCATCGGTGCCTTGACCGGCCAAGTAGGTCAGGCGGCTGCGGCCCTGATAGTTGGCGACCTGCGGGGCGCCGTCACAGACATCGCCTGCGCCATCGCCATCCGTATCAAGCTGATCTGCGTTCGCCTCGTCGGGGCAGTTGTCGGTGTCATCCGACACCCCATCTGCATCCCGATCGTCCCCGATACGCCCGTCGACCGCGGCGTCGATCGACATGTCGGGTGCTGCGTCCAGGGCTGCGTCCGAGCCTGCGTCCGGGCCTGCGTCGGGGGATGCGTCGGGGGATGCGTCTGGGGATGCGTCTGGAGATGCGTCCAGGAACGCGTCCAGGGATGCGTCCATGGATCCAACCCGGCTGCCAGGCCGAGCATCTGCTGCGCCGACGCCGCCCCCTTCATCACACGCCATAAGGGCTATCAGGCACAGCCCCAGCCGCATCTTGGATGCGGCGGGGGGCTGAAAAATTCTTCGCATGACCATCGCCTCTCTCGACCAGAGCTTCGACCAGCAAGCGGGCCTGCTGGTTAAGTATATTAACAATTATTCAATATACACGTAACCCGAACCGGCTGCATGCCGAACGGACTCATCGACGTGGACAACTTGACCCGCCGCTCCCCACGTTCTCGGATTGTGCGCCGGCCGCGCCGGTCGAGGCGCGTTCGGCCAGTCTCAGGAGGTCGGGGGATCGGGTACCCTGCATCCCATGCAGAAACGATTCGAATCCAAGGTGGTCATCATCACCGGCGCGTCGGCCGGCATCGGCAAGGCGGCGGCGCTGCAGTTCGCGGCCGAGGGTGCCCAAGTGGTGCTCGCGGCCCGCGGCCAAGCGCAGCTCGACGCGGCGGTCGCCGAGGTTGAGGCGGCCGGCGGCGCGGCCATCGCGGTGCGCTGTGACATCGCCGACGACGCGCAGTGCCTGGCGCTCTTCGACGCCGCCATCGCGGCGTTTGGCGGCATCGACGTGCTGGTCAACAACGCGGCGCTGCATCATCGCGGACCCGTGCTCGATCAGAGCGCCGAGGCGTTGACCCGCATGGTCGACGTCAACCTGCGCTCGCCAGTCTTTATGACGCGCGCGGTGCTGCCGCATCTGCAGGCGCGGGGCGGCGGCGCGGTGATTCAGGTCGCGTCGTTGGCGGGTCGGGTGCCCACCCCGGGATCCGCGACGTACTCGGCCACCAAGTTCGGCTTGCGCGCGTTTGGTCTGGCGCTCAATCAAGAGTTGGCCGGCACGGGGATCACGATCAGCAGCGTCTCGCCGGGGCCGGTCGACACCGGCTTCATCATGGATGATCTGGACTCGGTGACCGATTTGACGATGTCGCAGCCCGTGTCGACCGCGGCCGAGGTGGCCGAAGCGATCCTGGACTGCGCGGCCGATGGCACCCCCGAGCGCGCGCTGCCCAAGCGGTCGGCGCTGCTGACAACGGCGGCCTATCTGTTGCCGGGGCTGGCAAGGCGGCTCAAGCCCAGGCTCGAGCGCAAAGGTCGCGAGGCCAAGGCGCGCATTCGAGCGGCGCGCAAGTAGTCGCGCTGGTCACGGCTGCAGGCACAGCTCGACGCGGCTGATCGCCACGTTGCTGCGCGTCGCTTCGAAGTTGATCCCCGTCAGGCCTTGGCGATCGCCGGGCCGCACATACGGGGTCCAGTCGACCTCGAACGCCTGATAATCCTGCTGACCCGGGATCGGGCCCACGATGCCGCCCCAGAGCGGCGAGAAGACCTCCATCTCGGCCGCGCCACGGGTGCCGCGGGCCTCGAAGTAGAGGGTCGCGCCGGCGAACTGCAAGCCGTCGACACTGAAGCGCATCAATAAGTCGTCGCGCCCGTCGAGCAGCAGGCCGCGCCCGTTGTCGACCACCTCGACGTTGCAGTTGGCGATGGCGTCGCCGCAGCGATCGAAGGCCCCACAGGCGTCGTTGATGCGGATGGAGTAGTCGCAGGGCGCGCCCCAATGGTCGACCCGGGCGTTGG
>JBNMOZ010000335.1:0-6903 GCA_051276005.1 Bradymonadia bacterium
CGGGGCGCTGCCCGGGGGCGCTGGCAGGGGCTCTTGGCCACGCTGTCGTTGGACTCGATCAGATCCGCCAAGACCTGCAGGCCTTCGAGGGCCTGGACCGACAGCTTGCCGTCGTCCTTCTTGGGGGCGTCATCGTCGTCGTCATCCTTCTTCTTGGAGTCGTCATCGAGGATCTCGGCGATCTTGAGCATGTCGCTGCGGGCCTCGGCCTTCGCCAGGTCCTTGGCGATCTTGTCGAACTCGGGGTTGGCCTTGACCCGCGCTGCGCTCTTGACCGTGAGCTGGTCGACGAGCGCCTTGGTGATCGGGACGAAGCCGCCGGGGCCGTCGATGTTGGCGGTCTTGCTCTTGAAGGGCGTCGTCGTGCGCGAGGGCAGGGAGTAGTCCTGGTTCTTCTCGCCGTACTGCTCGGAGTTGAAAGGCGAGGGCACCACGATGTGCGCGGGCACGCCGATCTGCTGAGTGGACTGGCCGGCGGGGCGGAAGAACAAGGCCGTGGTCACCTTGAGGGCGCCGAAGCCCATCGGCAGGTTGACGACGTTCTGCACGGTGCCTTTGCCGAAGGTCTGGGGATCGCCAACGATGAGCGCGCGGTCATAGTCGCGCAGGGCGCCCGCGAGGATCTCTGAGGCCGACGCGCTCAGCCGTGAGGTCAGCACGACCAGCGGGCCGCTGTACTGGATGCGCTGATCGACGTCCTTGAGCACCTTGCTGGGGCCGACGGCGCCCTCGACGCCCACGACGCCGCCGCGGCGCATGAAGAGGCCGGTGATGTCGACGGAGTGCTGCAAGAGGCCGCCGCTGTTGCTCGACAGGTCGAGCATGACGCCGTCGACCTTCTTTTGGCTGATCTCGGCGAGGATGTTGGCCATGTCGTCGGCGCATTGGCGGCCGCCGGGTCGGCTGCTGCCGTAGAAGCTGGGCAGATCAACGATCGCGATGTTGAGCGCGCGCGCGCCGCGCTTGATGGTCTCGTAGCGCACCTTGGCGGCCTGATCCTTGAGGTCGATCTTGTCGCGCACGATGTCGATCTTCAGCGTCTCGGACTTCTTGCCCTGGCGCAGCAGGGTCAGGCGCACGGTCGTGCCCTTCTTGCCGCGGATCAGGCGCACCACGTCGCGCAGGGACATGTCGATCACGTCGACGGGCTCAGAGCCTTCATCGCTCAGCTTGCCATCGGCGGGCTTGCCATCAGCGACCTGCGTGACGGCGATGATGCGATCCTTGCGCTTGAGCTTGCCTTGACGATCGGCGGCGCCGCCTTTGACGACCTCGTTGACGATCGTATAGCCGTCGCGGCTGCGCAGGACCGCGCCGATGCCTTCGAGGCTCAGGCCCATGCCGATGCGGAAGTCTTCGAGCGCCTCGGCCGAGAAGTAGGTCGTATGCGGATCGAAGCCGGCCGCGTATGCGTCGAGCAGGCCGCTGTACATGTCGCCGTCATCGCGCTCGTTGATGCGCTTGGTGATCAACGCGTAACGCTTGTTGAGCTTGGTCTTGGCCTCGGCGAGCTCGGTGCCCGCGCTGACGTAGTTGGCGAGCTGAAAATGGATCAGCTGGCGGCGCAGCTCGTCGCGCTCGGCCTTGGTCTTCGAGCGCGGGCGCTTGTCGGGATCCATCGCCAACTCGATGGTGCGATCGATCTTCAACTTTGGATCGGCGAGCACCCGGCTGACATGCGTCTGGATTTCGGCCTGGCGGGCCTGCTCGTCGGTCTTGAAGCTGTTCATCAGGGCGCATTGGCCGTCGCTGACGGTCTTGAAGAAGGTGAGCACTTGCGCGTGCAGCGCTCTTGCTTCGCTTTCGAGCAGCAGGCTCTTGGATGGATCGAAGCGTTTGACGTAAATGTCAGCGACGCGCTGCATGAGCGCGTCATCACGCTTGCGCGCGCTGACGTGCAATGCTTCGTAGCGCTCCATCAGGCTCGGGAGCGTGGCGCAGTTGAGCTGGTTGCGACCTTCGGCGAACGCCGTGCCGGTGACAGCGATGCTGCCGACCAGCAGGCCGAGCAGCACGGCAGGGAAGAGCAGTCGCCGCTGTGAGGCGACATTCGTGGAGGCATTCATGCAGGTCATCCGGGGTCAAGGTGGGCAAAGCCCAACAATACACATTCAACGCAAGGCTCGCGCGATCCATTCCAGGCGTTCAACGCGCAGCAGGGGTCTGGCGGTCGCCATTGGCGCATCAATCCTGGCTTGGAGTTCGATCGTGGCTGCAGGTATCCGGCTCAACGTCAACCTCGCGCTGTGTGAGCCCTCGGGCGTGTTTGCGCTGCCCGACGGGCGCCTCGTGGTCGTCGACGACGAAGAGCAGCGCACCGCCTGGGTGCTGACCCTGGGCGCGACGGGGGTAGAATCCCGAACGCCAATGGCCATTCCGCGCACCAAGGACCTCGAAGCGGTCGCCGGTGTAGGAGAGACGGTGCTGCTCATGGGCAGCCACAGCCGACGCGGCGACAGCACCTGCTCCATCGATGGCCGCCGTATGCGCGCCGTCCGCGGTCAGGTGGTCGGGGCAGCGCTCACCGCGCCGCAGCCGATGTCGATGCTCGGAGGCGATGACGCCGCGTTGAAGAAGAAGACGCTGGCGGCCGCGCGCGGCGGGTTGATGGCGCATTGCGACGCAAACAACGCCGCCTTGTGCAACGCGATCGCCGAGGCCGAAGCGGCCGCGGCTGGGGATCCAGACGCATGCGCGCATGCGCTGAACATCGAAGGCGCGTCGGTCATCGCTGGGCGCGTGTGGCTGGGTCTGCGGGCGCCACGGATAGGCCAGGATGCGTTGATGGTTCGGCTCGCTGGCGATCTCATGACGATGCAATCGCTGGTCTTCGACGGCCACGCCCAGCTCGATTTGGGTGGGCGCGGGGTGCGTGGCCTGGCGGCCGATGCCACCCATGTCTACGGGATCGCGGGGCCAGTGGGTGATTCGGACTCGGGCAGCTTCGAGCTGTTTCGCGCCCCGATCGCGGCGTTCAAGCCCGGCGCGCGGGTCGTGCCGCAGATCGTAGGCGGCCTGCCGATCAAGTCCGAGGGCATCGCCGTGCGCGGCGACACGCTCGTGATCGTCACCGACGGCGAGGCAGCGTCGTCCGATGGCGGGGCCTGCCCGACGCCTGGGCGCCTGCTCATCGTCGACAAGCCCGCGCTCTAAGTCACGCATGCTTGGACTCGATCCGCTGGCCGTAGGCCTCGCCATCGTCGCTTGCACCCTCGCCGCCACGATTCAGGGCACCTTCGGGTTCGGCTTCGCCATGCTCGCGGTGCCGTTCTGCGCCATGATCGATCCCCGCTTCGCGCCGGTGCCGCAGGCGCTGCTGGCGACGATGCTCGTCTTCCCGATGGCGTGGCGTGAGCGCCACCATATCGAGTGGGCCGGCGTCTTATGGATCCTGCTGGGGCGGGTGCCCGGCACCCTGCTGGGCTTGCTGTTGTTGAAGACGGCGTCGCCGCGCACGCTCGCCTTCATTTTGGCAGGCTGCGTGCTCAGCGCGGTGCTCGCCTTGGCGACTGGCGGCACGATCCCGCGCAACCGGGCCACCGAGTTCATCGCCGGCGCGGTCAGCTCGGTGGGCTCGGTGGTCTCTTCGATCGGGGGGCCGCCGATCGCGCTGTTGTATCGCGGCGCCAAGGGCCCGGTGCTGCGCGCGAGCCTCGCGGCCGTCTTCGCAGCGGGCCTGATCCTGACGCTCACTGCGCGCGGCGTGACGGGCGAGATCTCGCTGCTCGACCTGCAGATCGCGGCCCTGTTCGCGCCGGCTATTCTCATCGCGCTGTGGCTGAGCAGCCGGCTGGCCCACCGGGTCGATGGGCCGCTGTTGTCGCGCATGGTCTTGGTGCTGGCGGCGATCGCCGCGGGGGTGCTCATCCTCCGCGCGCTCTGACGGACGCTGGCGGGCGCGCCGCGCCAGGCGGCGTGGTACCGTCCGCCGCATGACTGACACCCCCAAGAGCACCTCGCCCATCCTTGAGGATCTGGTCGAGCTGCTGACCCTAGAGAAGATCGAAGAGCACCTGTTTCGTGGACGCGCGCGCGACCTCGGCTGGGGCACGCTCTTCGGCGGACATGTGCTTGGACAGGCGCTCTCAGCCGCGGGCCGAACGGTGCCGCCCGATCGCCTGGTGCACTCGCTGCACAGCTACTTTTTGCGCCCCGGCAAGGTCGACGTCCCGATCATCTACGAGGTCGACCGCATCCGCGACGGGCGCAGCTTCACCACCCGACGCGTGGTCGCCATTCAGGGCGGCAAGGCGATCTTCAACCTGTCGGCGTCGTTCCAGGTCGAAGAGCCGGGCTTTGAGCACCAGACCCCTATGCCCAGCGTGCCGGGCCCAGACGGGTTGCTGTCGGAGCAGCAGATCGCGTTGAAGATCGCCGCGAAGATCCCGGCGTCACTGCGCGAGCGCGCCGTGGCCGATCGGCCGATCGAGATTCGGCCCATCGAGCAGCACAACCCGCTCAACCCCACCCCGCAATCGCCGCACCGGGCCTTGTGGTATCGCGCCAGTGGGCCGCTGCCGGACGATCCGGCGTTGCATCGGCTGCTGCTCGCCTACGCCAGCGACTTCAACTTCGTCGGCACGGCGATGCTGCCCCATGGGGTGTCGTGGCTGACGCCGGGCATGCAGGTCGCCAGCCTCGATCATGCGATGTGGTTTCATCGCCCGTTCCGCGCCGACGAGTGGCTGCTCTATACGGTCTCGAGCCCGACAGCGTCCGGCGCGCGGGGGGTCGTGCGGGGCCGGTTCTATGATCAGCAGGGCCGCTTGGTGTGCTCGACGATGCAAGAAGGCCTGATGCGCGACCGGCGACCGAAGTCGGAGTGATGCGGGGGCGGCGCGCCGGAGCGCAGACCGAACAAGGTTAGCGAGGGGCGGGCGGTCGCAAGGAGCGCGACCGGGGGGACTCGCTGGCGCCCGAAGGCAGCCGCGAGTCGCCCAGAGGCAGGCGGGGCAGGCCGAGGGTACGGCCCGGTGCGGTCTTAGTAGATGCCGCGCTGGCCGAGGTCGGTCAGCTGGTAGGCATCAAGCGCCTGGCGCAGGAAGAACGGCACCTGAACGTACTGGCTGAGCTGCATGCATGCGCGGTTCGACTCGCAGGTGCAATCTGAGTTGTCCGCCGGATCGCAGCCGTCACGGCCGCGCGGGCTGATGTTGCCGTTGGGCAGAATCGACTGCACGTCCGCGTCGTACTTCACGACCGGGATGCCGTCGTCGCCGATGACCGGGATCCACCAATCGGGCTCGCCGTCGTTGTCGTTGTCGGGACCGGCTTCGACCTCGTAGGCCTGCTCGAGCAGCTGGTTGGCCCACTGCAGCACGCGGGCAGCGACGCCCTTTTGCACGGTGCGGCCGAAGATGACCTCTTTGCCTTCGGTCTTGGCGATGTAGACCTTGCCGGCGGGATCGTGGAACTCGATGCGGTTCGCGAACTGCGGATCCGCATCGCGGCCCAGCTCCCAAAGGCGCATCGTGTTCATCCAGCGCTGCTGCTGGTTCTCGGGCAGGTACATCATCGTCCAGGCGATGAGGAACTTCTGCTGCTCCCAGCCCACCTGGGGATCGAGGACGGCGGTGTTCTGGATGCCGACAGCGGCGAGGTCTTCGCGGTCTTCCTGACCGAACGAGCTACAGAACGTCGTGTCTTCCGCGGGGAAGCAGACGCGGGGCGTGCTGCCCCACCACGAGGTCCAACCGATCGGACGGGTCGGGAAGCGCTGAATGTCGACGAGCGGGCTGCCGGTGGCGCTCGCGGCGACGCGCGGGCCCTTGATGAAGTCATCACCGGTCAGCATGTTGCCCAACCAGCGGCGATAGCCGTCGGGGAACAGGTCGGCCATCGAGACCGCGCGGTAGCGGCCGTCGGTGAAGTCGGTGCGCGACGCGGAGATAAAGTTGTCGACCGACTCGGTCATGAGCATCGAGGTGAACAGCTTCTCGTAGTAGCTGCCCGCGTTGATGGTGTACGAGCTGCGGAACTCGCCCTTGTCGTCGGCGAGCTGGTTCTCGACCGGGCGACCGCCGATTCCGATGTCCTCGTAGCCGCCCGAGATGCCGTTGGGCACGTTGAGCACGGTTTCGCCGGCCTGGCCGGTGAAGTCACGCGTAGAGCGCAACACGCCGTCTTGCAAAAAGTGAGGTCCGTGCTCAGGGCGCGCGAGCTGGCGGGCGAAGTGGTCGAAGCTGATGCCGGCCGCGATGATGTTCTCACCGAAGAAGTTGTTGGCAGCATAGCCCCACAAGCCGTTGGCGTCGTAGCCGTTGTTGAGCGCGAGGTCGCGGTAGATGTTGCGGTACAGACCCAGACCCTTGCTGGCGTCGCGCATCTTCTCGTTGAAGCGGCCCAAGGTGCGGTACGCCGCGCTGCGCACGCTGAAGCCCTGACGTCCACGACGGTAGTTGTCGAAGATGTGGTTGAGCTCCTGGTTCGTGATGAAGAAGTCGAACAGCTCGTAGGGGTCGGCGCCATTGTCGTGGCGGTAGACGCTCAGGTTGCCGGTGTCGGCCCAGCCGTCAGTGGCGAAGCCGTAAGGCACGCGGGTGCGGTCTTCGTTGTCATAGGCGGGGCCCTTGACCTCGAAGGTCCTCTCGCCGCGGTTCATATCCTGCCAACGCACGTAGTCGACCTTGGGCTGCTCGCAGCGGCTGTACTCGCCATCGATCGCGACCAGGCGACCGTCGACCACGGGGTGCCAGATGCCGTCGCGCTCTTCATTCCAAGCCGCGGGCTTGTAGTCCTGCTCGTTGATCGCTGCGCAGTTCTTGATCAGCTCGAACTCGGTGTTGAGCTGGCTGTAGTGGAAGGCGTTCTCGTCGCTGGTCTGCCACTGGAAGCCCAGGATGCCGCCGAAGTTGTCCAGCTTGTTCATGATGCCGGTGCCGCGATCGGTGTTGCGATCGTAGG
>JBNMOZ010000336.1:0-6898 GCA_051276005.1 Bradymonadia bacterium
GACCTCAGATCCACGGTCTTCGGTGTCTCGCCGCGACCAGCCCGCAGACACCAAGCGCGCGTCGCTGACCACATGGCGCACCGCATCTCCGTCGGTGAACACCGCATCCAGGTCCAGCAAGAGCTCGCCCCGCAGGTCGCCCGATAGGCGCACGAGGCCGGTTGAGACGGTGGCGCCGGAGAACAGGGTCGAGCCGTCACCCCCATATTCGCGATACCGCGCCCGCACCCGCCTCGACGGCAGATCGACGTCGCGGTTTACGACGTCGCTCTCGAATCGCAGGCTCAGGACGCCGTCGCCAGCGCCCGGCAAGCGCACGACCAAGATAATCTCGACACGATCCGCATGCGTCGCGCAGACCGCCTCGCTGCGAAACTGGCTGGGCTCCGCGTGACGCCCCGCAGAGATGTCGGTGACGGCCGGGCCGGATCCGTTCCAGCCAACGCACAACGGGGTGAGAAGGAGCAATAAGGCAAGGGCGCGCATAGGATCATCCTGGGGGCGAAGGTCGGCGAAGGCACGGGCGGTCTGCCCACGCTCTCTAGAAACTGGCGCTAGAAACTGGCGCTAGAAACTGGCGCTAGAGGCTGGCTCTAGAAGTGGAAGGTCCCCGTCACCCCCATGCGCAGTCGGCCGACGCCGTCCTCCTCAAGCCCAGCGGCCCGCTTGACCACGGTGTAGTCGGCCCGGTCTGGTGTGTAGGCCACGTCGGCGATGGCGCCCAGAGAGAAGTTATTGGTGACCCTGAACTGTGCACCAAGGGCGCCGAACAAGGTGAAGAACTCAGTGTCTGCGGTGAGCTCAAGCGCGCCGTCGCGGCTTATCTCGGTGCTGCCGAAGGTCTCGCCCAGCGCGAACTGGGCGAGCAATCGCAGCCGGGGCGTCAGCGGCACATACATGCGGCCGCCCACCGCCACCTCGGTCTCGCCGTGGGCCACGTTGGGCGAGCCAACCCGCTTGGCGCCCACGAAGCTGTAGCTGGAGTGCCCGACCCGCCCGATCAGGTAATACGCCGGCGCGAAGCCCGGCACGCGCCCGCCGAAGCCAAACGTGCCCGAGAACGCGCTGCCGATCTCGGACTCGGCGTCCAGACCGACCGGCCGGGCGAGGCCGCCTTCAACCTCGAGCAAGAAATGATTGGCGGCCGCCGCGGGGGATGCGACCAAGAGGAGGGCGAAGAGGCTGCCGGCGAGGGCGAAGTAGCGAGACATGACGGCTCCTGCAATTTGGGACGCGCCACAGCGCGGAAGAGATGAGTTTGGTAGACGCCGGTCCAGTGAGCAAACACCGCGCCACCTGCCAAGGCCCGCAACCACGGGTGGCAGTATGCGAATCTGGCCGAGCATTCACACCCCCTGTGCCTCGACCGCACGGGCGTGCTTCAATGGGCCCGATCTTTTGGCAAGGAGGTGCCTTGAGTCAGTCGTCCGGTCTACGTCCGTCTGCCGCGCTCGATCCGTGGCATGCCCTGAATGTCGCCATCGACGCCGCCCGCGCTGCGGGTGACGCCCTGCGTGCCGAGTTTCATCGCGAGGGCGGCCCGCGCGGGTCGAAGGGCAAGGCGCCCATCGACACCACCGCCGAAGAGCTGATTCGCGAGCGCCTGCGCGCGGCCTTTCCACGCGACGGGATTCGCGCCGAAGAAGCCCCCGACGTCGACTGCGCCGCGCTCGACGCGCGGGGGTGCTTCTGGCTCATCGACCCCAACGACGGCACGTCGGCGTTCTTGCACGGCCACCGGGGCGCGAGCGTCTCGATCGCGCGCATTCGCGACGGCGTCCCCGTGCTGGGCGTCGTCTTCGCGTACGCGGCCCCCGACGACGCCGGCGACATGATCGCCTGGGCTGAAGGCTGCGGCAGCGTGCAGCGCAACGGCGCGCCCATCGGTCATCCCGGCTGGCCATCGACGATGCGCGCCGGCGACGTCGTGCTCATCAGCAATTCGGCCGACAACCGGGCCTTCGCCAACGCCACTCGGCTGGCCCCGGCGCGCTATCGGCCCGTGCCCGGCATCGCCTATCGGCTGGCATTGGCGGCCTGCGGCGAGGGCATCGCGGCGCTCTCTTTGTTTGGCGCACGCGACTTCGACTACGCGGCCGGGCACGCCCTGCTGCGGGGCGCCGGCGGCGTACTCTTTGACGAGCGGGGCCGCGAGGTCACCTATCACCCGAGCAAGCCCACCCGCGTCGGGTTCTGCTTTGGGGGCGGCCGCGACGTCTGCGCCGCGCTCATCACCCGCGACTGGGCCGGCCTGCTCGCTGCGCCCGTCGATCCGCCCGAGCCGTACGGCATCCTGCGCGCACAGGTTGAAGACGTCTGCCACGAGGCCGCCATGGTTGGCCGCGCTCAAGGCTGCTGGCTGGGCCAGTTGACCGGCGACGCGCTGGGCAGCCAGGTGGAGTTCAAGAGCGCCGACGCCATCGCCAAGGCGTGGCCCGACGGGGTGACGGTCATCAAAGACGGCGGCACCTTCGACACGCTGGCGGGCCAGGCCACCGACGACTCTGAGATGGCGATGTACCTGGCGCGCTCGATGATCGAGCGCGGGGGCTGGGACGCAGACGCCGTCACGCGGGCCTATGTCGCCTGGTTGACGTCGCGCCCGTTCGACATCGGCAACACGGTGCGCGCCGCGCTGCTGGGCGCCGTCGACGCCGAAGAGCCCGCCAAGGCAGCCGCCGAGGCCGCGAACTTCGCGAGCCAGGCCAACGGCGCGTTGATGCGGTTGGCCCCCATCGCCATCGCCGGCGCCGGCTGGTCGGTTGAGCGGCTCGCGCAGGTGGCGCGCCAAGACGCCCTGCTCACCCACCCCAACCCGGTCTGTGTCGACGCGAACGCGCTGTACGCGGTGGTGATCGCGTTCGTGATCCGCACCGGCGCGTCGGCGACCGCCGCCTGGGAGTTCGCCCTGGCGCAGGCTGAGGCGCTCGACGTGCACGCCGACGTCAAAGCCACCCTCGAAGCCGCCCGCCACGGCCCGCCCGCTGACTTCGTGGCGCAACAGGGCTGGGTGCGCATCGCCTTGCAGAACGCCTTCTGGCTGCTCCGCTCGGGCTGGTCGGTCGGCAAGGCGCTGCAATGGACGGTTGAGCAAGGTGGCGACACCGACACCAACGCCTGTATCGCTGGGGCTCTGCTGGGGGCGGTCCAAGGCCGCGCCGCGATCCCATCACAATGGAGAAACGTCGTGATCACCTGTCGCCCAATGCTGGGACTGCCCGGCGTCCGCCGCCCTCGCCCGCGCGCCTGTTGGCCGATCGATGCCGAGGTGCTGGCCGAGCGCTTGTTGGCCATCCGATGAGTCATCCCCGCGATCGCTACATCACCGTATACGGCCGAAACCCCGTCCTCGAGGCGCTGGAAGACAGTTCCGTCAAGGTCGACAAGGTCTTGCTGGCGCGCGGCCTGCGCGGCCCGGTCATCAAGGCCATCGCCCGCGCCGCGAAGACGCAGAAGATTCAGCTCACCCGAGTGGATACGGCACAGATCAACCGCATCTCGCGCAACTCGCGCCAGGATCAGGGCGTGGTCGCCGACGTCATCGCCCCGCATATGGGCGCGCTGACCGACCAGCTCGAGGCCGTGGGCGCGAAGGCCGCCGTCCTGGTGCTCGACGGCATCACGACCCCGGGCAACGTGGGCATGATCCTGCGCTCGGCGACCGCCGCGGGCCTCGACGGCATCGTGCTGCCCCGCCACGGCTCGCCCGAAGTGGGCCCGCTGGTCATCAAGGCCTCGGCTGGGGTCGCCTTCAGGGCGCCCATCTGGCGCGCCGCCACCGCGTTCGAAGCGGTCGAGGCGCTCAAGGCCGCGGGGTTCGTCTTGGTCGGGCTCGCGGGAGACGCGGAGGCGACGCTGTTCGAGGCCCCGTTCCCCGATCGCGTCGCCTTCGTGTTGGGCAATGAGACCACCGGCATGAGCCCCGAGGTGCTCGCCGAGATCGACCTGCCGCTGAGCATCCCCATGGAGGCTGGCGTGGAGAGCCTTAACGTCGCCGCTGCCGCTACGGTGCTCGCCTTCGAAGTACAGCGTCGACGCCGGCTGACCGCGTGATGACGCATGGGTGATAGCGTCCAACTTGCGGTGATTGAGACGCGTTGCGTATCGTCAGCGCGATGACTGCTCAAGATCTGCCATTGCTTATGCGGCCGCTGCGGACCGTCGAGGCGCCCGACCTCGCGGCGCTGCTCATGCGCCCTGATCTTCAGCGGCGTGCCTTCGCGCCTTCGCTGTCAGAGCGGCAACCCATCGACTGGTCTGAGCGACGCCGCACCTTCGGCGTCTTCCTTGATGGGCGCCTGACCGGCGGCGTCGAGTTGGTGGCCGACGAGGACGATCCAGGCACCTGGGAGTTGGGCCTGAGCCTGACCGAGATTGGGGGCGTGGGCGGTCGCTGCGCTGCCGCCGCGCTCTTCTATGCGTTCGAACGCCTGGACGCAGAGATGGTCTGGTGCTGGGCGGGCAAATCGAACGTGCCCATCGAGCGCCTGACGCGCCGATTTGGTTTCGTGTCGTCGCATGCCATTCGGCAGCCCGACGGTCGACAGGCCATGGTCTATGAGCTTGATGTCGGCCGCTGGGACGCTGAGCGCCGGGGCGTCATGGCCCACTACCTGAGCGGGGCGCCGATCACCATCTGTGACGAAGTGTCGTGCTGGCGCGGCGAGCAGCATGGCTTCAGGCCCGATGGTGCCCAGCACCAGGTCGCGCTGCCCGTGCAGGCTCTCGAAGAGCCGCCCGAGCTGCACTAGCGCGGCTCGGCCCTGTTCAACCGACCTGCGCGTCGATCTTCGACGCCTCGGCCTCATCGAGCCCCAAACCCGCCACCAACTGCATCAGCAACGTCGACTCGGCGCGATGAAGCTGGTGATCGGCGTGCGCCAACTCGGCCGCCATGCGATAGACCTGAGCCCCAACGCCCTTGCCACTGATCGCCTTGGTCGCGGCGGCGAGGATGCCCTGCCGACCAGCGTCGTCGCCGGCCGCCTTCGCCTTGGCGAGCGCGGCCTCGGGATCTTTGCCAGCGAGCCACGGCAGCGCGTTGATCTGCTCGGCGAACTCATTGCGCTCAAGGATGCCCGCGCGCCCGTCGGCATAGACGAGCACCGCCAGCACATCGAGCACGGCAGCCACGCCATCGGCGTCGAGCGCCTTGAGACCCGAATCAGTGCCCAGTTCATCGGCCAGTTGCGTCCACGACATTGATATCTCCGAGTTAGGTGCGCAGGCACTCTAGCGACGCGGTGGCGAGGCGTCCAGGCAGGCGTAGCGACAAGCGGAGGTGCTCTGTTCGGTGACCGCGTCGCCTGTCGAGGACGCCGGGACCCGACCGGCTCTAGCGGCCGTCGAACGGCAGGTTCGCGCCGCGCGTTGGCAGCGACGCGACGCCCTTGAGGTGGGCATCGACCGCGCGGGCGACCTCGCGGCCCTCCGAGATCGCATACACGACCAGGCTCGCGCCCCGCGCCGCGTCGCCGGCGACGAAGACATCGTTCAGGGGGCCCGCGCGCCCCAGGAGTCGGCGCTGGGTGTCGGTCTTCAAGGCGGCGCGTGGCGCGAGGTCAAGGTCGAACGCCTCAGCCAGCCCGTCGACCTTCGCGCCGGTGAAGCCCATCGCCAACAGCAGCAGGTCTACCGGCCAGGTGCGGGCCTCGCCCGTGGGCACCAGTTGACCGTCGCGCTGCTCCACCGGGCGCGCGTGCAGGGCCTCGAGCCGGTCGGTCCCCGTCAGCTTCTCGGTCATCCAGGCGAAGGCGCGCTCGCCGCCCTCAGCCTGGCTGGAGCTGGTGCGAAACACCACCGGCCACCGGGGCCATGGGTTCGCCAGCTCGCGCTGCGTCGGGGGCGCGGGCATCAGCTCAATCTGAGTGATGGACGCCGCGCCCTGCCTCAACGCCGTGCCCAGACAATCCGAGCCGGTGTCGCCGCCGCCCAGCACGATGACGTGCTGGCCAGCCGCGCTCATCGTCGACGGGCCCCCGGCCGTGACGGCCTGGTTTTGTGCGATCAGGTAGTCCATCGCCGCATGCACGCCGGGCAGATCGGCGCCGGGCAGATGCAGACTGCGCGGCAGCTCGGCGCCGACGCAGATGACCACCGCGTCGAAGTCGGCCCGCAGCCCCGTCCAGGTGGGTGACTGGCCGACGTGCACGCCCGTCTTGAACTCGATGCCTTCGGCGGCCAGCAAGCGCACGCGGCGATCGATGACCCACTTGTCGAGCTTGAAGTCGGGGATGCCGTAGCGCAGCAAGCCACCGACGCGATCGGCCTTCTCGAAGACCTCGACCCGATGACCGGCCTGGTTGAGTTGGTCCGCGGCGGCGAGCCCGGCGGGCCCAGAGCCCACGACGGCGACTCGAAACGCGCTGCGCTCGGTCACCACCCTGGGCTGCACCCACCCCGCCTCGAAGGCGCGCTCGATGATGGCCTTCTCGATCTGCTCGATGGTGACCGGGGCGCCGTCGAGCGCCAACACGCAGGCCGACTCGCAGGGCGCCGGACAGATGCGCCCGGTAAACTCGGGGAAGTTGTTGGTGCTGCTGAGGATCTCCCAAGCGACGCGATGCTGATTACGGCGCACGGCGTCGTTGAAGTCGGGCACCAGGTTGCCCAGCGGACAGCCCTGATGACAAAACGGGATGCCGCAGTCCATGCACCGCTCAGCCTGGCGCGTAAGCTGAGTGTCGGGCATGGGCGAGACAAACTCGCGAAAATCGCCCAGTCGCTGCGACGCGCTGCGCTCGGGGGCCGGCTCACGCGGCCAGACGAGAAATCCAGGGGCGTCTTTGCTCATCAGCTCGCTGCCTCCAATGCCGCCGCGTCTGCGGTTTCGGCTGCGGTTTCGGCTGCGGTTTCGGCTGCGGTTTCGGCTGCGGTTTTGGCGAGCGCGAGCCGGTAT
>JBNMOZ010000337.1:0-6857 GCA_051276005.1 Bradymonadia bacterium
CGGGGCGTGGCGTGAGCTGGCCGAGGCGCTGGCTGCGCGCGTGGGCGTCGTTGAGGACGCCGACGAGAAGGCGGCCTTGATGGCGCGGCAGATCGACATCCTCTGGACGCGACTGGGCCGGCTCAAAGAGGCGTTCGCCCTGGAGTCACAGCTCGCGGAGGGCGAGCCGACCAACGTCGACCGGCTGTACGCGATGGCGGATCGGGTCGACGCGGCCAAGGGTTACGGCGCGCTGTTGGCCTGCGCCGAGCGATCGCTGAAGGTGGCGACGCCCGATCATATTCCGCGAATCCTTAAGTTGATCGGGCGCACCGCGCGCGATCACTTCGGCAACCTGACGCGCGCGCTCGAGACGCTGGGCCGCGCTTTGGAGATCGTGCCCGAGGTGGGTGTGGCCCGCGAGGTGGCCGAGCTGCTGCAGACCCGCCGTCGCTATGGCGATCTGGTGCAGGTTTATCGGCAGTTCGGGCCGCTCGTGCTCGCCGTCGGTGCCGAGATCGAGACGCCGGCGCTGCAAGCGCGCTGGGCGCTGGCCGTCGCTGGGCTCGAGGCTGACCAGCTGTTCCGCCTCGACGACGCCATCCAGACGCTGCGCGATCTGGTCGAGGCGCAGCCCACGCACGTCGACGGCTGGGAGCGCCTGCGCAGCCTCGCCTTGCGGCGCAAGGATGGCCAAGCGCTGGCCGACGGCGTGATCGGTATGGCCAACGCGAGCGCAGACGGTCTGCGGGTCTCGCTCCTCGAGACGGGCGCCCGCGACGTGGCGCGGTTGGGCGCCTTGGATCGCGCCGTCGATCTGTATCAGCGTGTGCTGGCCCTGGCGCCCGATCGGCCCAGCGCTCTGGACGCGCTCGAGGCGCTCGCCAGCTCGCAGCGAGATGTCGACTTGCGCGCTGATACGCTGACGCGCCGGGCCAGCCGCGCGAAGACGAGCGAAGCCAAGGCCGGCGTGTACATGGAGCTGGGCGCGCTGCATCGCGACGGGCGCGGCGATCCCATCGCGGCCCGCACGGCGTATGAAGCGGCGCTGGCGAGCGATCCGCGCAACATCGACGCGATGCTGGCGCTGGTGCCCTTGGTGCGCGGCGCCGGCGACGAAGAGGCGCTCGACGAGCTGACCGGCTGGTTGTACGAGATCTGGCGCCGGGCGAAGGCCGACGCGACCCGGCGGACCGTCGCCGAGCCGGTCGCCGAGTTGCTGATGCGGCGCGCCCGCCAAGCCGCCGATACCGGCAAGGGCGACGCGGTCATCGAGTGGCTCAGTCAGGCCTTCAAGGTCGCGCCGCAACACGCCGGCGTCGGCCAGCGCTATGCCGACGCGCTCTTCCAACGCGGTGAGCTGGCCGAGGCGGCGGCGATCTATGCCCAGCTGCCCGAGCCCGGCGGCGACGACGCCGAGTCGAAGGCGATCGAGCACCTGCGCCGCGCGTCAGCGTTCGTGGCGGCCGACGACGTGGCCGCCGCGATGCGCGAATACGAGGGCGCCTCGCATCATGCGATCACGCGCATAGCGGCGCTGACGTCGATGGCGTCATTGCAGCAAAGTGCGGGTCGGTGGGAGGCCGCGATTCGCATTCAGCTGCGGCTGGCCGACGCGAGCGCCGATCATTACGCGCGGCACAAGGCCTGGGTCACGGCCGGCGGCCTGGCGTTGTCGCATCTGCAGAAGAGCGGGCGGGCGGTGGCGCTCTTCCGCCGCGCGCTGGCCGACGGTCTGCGCGATCCGGCGCTGCTTTGGCAGATGTTGCCCGTCTTTGTCGACGCGGGGCGCGCCAAAGAAGGGCTGGAGACGGTCGCGCGCTTGCTCGTCGATGAGAAGCAGCCCAGTCGGCGCGCCACGCTCTTGGGCCAGCGCGCGCAGCTGCTGCGGCGCTCGGGCGAGACGAACGCGGCGATCGAAGCCTGGCAAGCGGCCGCAGCGCTGGCGCCTATTGGTCTGGACGTGTCGGCCGCGATGCTCGATCACCTCGACGACGCGAGCGACGCGCAGCGCCGGTGGATCCTCGGCCACGTCGAGGGCGCGGTCAAAGAGGTGCCCGCTGAGAAGTCACGGGCGGTGCGTGCCCGGCTGGCGAAGATCTACGAAGCGTGCGGCGACGACAACGCGGCGTTGGCGGCCTATGAGCGGCTCGCGGACGCGACCCCCGATGATCAGGATGTACGCGCGTCGTTGGCGTCGCTGACCCGCGCGCGCCTCGACGATGCACCGGATGACGCGGGCCTGCGCATGAACGCGATCCGGCATCAACTCGCCCTCGTGCGGCATGATCCCGAGGACGTCAAAGCGCTGAAGGCCCTGGCGGCGCTGTACGACGTGGCCGGCATCGCCCGCCTGCGCGCCCAGCCGCTTATCGTGCTGCGCTGGTTGCGCGCGGCGACCGCGTCCGAGCAGGGCGAACTCAAGGCGCTGCGTTCGGCCCCACCGGCGTTCCCAGATTTGGCGCCCCAGGCGCGCATGACGCTGCTCGCTCAAGACGCCTGGAGCCAGCCCGCGGGCACGCTACTCAAGGCGCTCTACGGGTGGCTCAAGTCTGATCTGGACGCGGTGTTCGGCGGCGCCCCCGAAGGTGATCCACCCGACGCGATCGCTGTGGAAGATATGCCGGGCGAGACGTCGGACGAGACCGGGGCGGGCGCCGACTGGGCCCAGGTCAAGACAGCGTTGGGCTTCGAGGCGCCGACGCTCTTGGTCGTGCCTGGCGATCGGCCGGCGGGGCTGTGGCGGGTCGAGCCGCTGACGTTGGTCATCGGCGCCGCGCACCTCATCGGATCGCGTCGGCGACGCATCTTCACCCTGACGCGCATCGCCGAGTTGGCGCGCGGACCGGCGATCCTGGCGCATTTCGCCCCCGAGATCGAAGCCCATGCGCTGTATGCCGCGGCCGTCGCGCTGAGTGAAACAGCCGAGGCGACCGCCGACTTCGAGGCCGATCTCGACTGGACCGCCGAGTGGATTGAGTTCCTCGAAAAGCACCTCGACGCGGGCCAACGCGAGGCCCTCGCGCGGCTGGCGGCGAACGTGGTCATGTCGGGTCGCTCTGGCTTCGAAGAGTGGTCGGCCGCCGTGCGCCACGCGGCCAACCACGCGGGCTTTGTTCTCGCAGGTGACCTGGGCGTCGCCGTCGATGTGCTGGGTGATGAGATCGAGGCGTTGGCCAATGTGCGCCCCGACAGCGCCGATCGGGTGCGCTTCATGCTGGCGCGGTCACCGGCGATCGCCGACCTGTTCGCCTATGCGTTCGGCGACCGCTTCCACGCCCTGAGCGCGCTGCTGCGGTCCGCCTGATCGCCTATCTGCTGCGGTCCGCCTGATCGCCTATCTGCTGCGATATCACTTCCGACACAGCGCCCGATGTGGTCCCCGGTCGTTTTTGATGCAGCCCCCGATATGGTTCCCGACGTAGCTCCCGACCGGGCCTCGTGTCCGATGGTATGCTTCGCCCCTTGTCGGAGGGTGTATGCGAACGTGGATGTTGCTGGTTGGTTTGCTGGCCTGGGGTTGTGATGACGGGTCGCGCGGCCCGCCTGCAGATGGCGCCGTTGTTGGCGACGCGGCGGTGGTCGACGCGGCGCGTGATGCCGCCGAGGAGCCGCCCCCAGACGCTGCGATCACAGCGACGGACCGTGGACTTGGCGCTGACGCCAGTGCGCCCGATGCTGCACCGCTGTCCGATCTGGGCGAGGCGGACGCCGCGATCGATCCCGACGATGGCGTGACGCCGGATCAGGGCGTCGACGCGGGGGTCGCGCCCGACATGACCGCGCCCGACATGACCGTCGCGCCGCCTGCGCAGCCGACCCCGCGCATCACCGAGCTGCTCGCGCGCAACCCCGGGCCCCTCGAAGACGAAGACGGCGCCACCTCGGATTGGCTCGAGTTGCACAACCCTGGCGACGCGCCTTACGACCTGGCCGAGCACCACCTGACCGACGATCTGGACGAGCCCCGCAAGTGGCAGTTTGGCCAAACCACCATCCCGCCCAAGGGCTACCTGGTGGTCTTCGCGTCGAGCAAGGATCGCAACGCGCCCGAAGGGGTGCTGCACACCAACTTCAAGCTGGCGGGCGACGGCGAGAGCATCGCGTTGACGAATCCGGACGGCGTGGTGCTCGACGTCATCGTCGACTATCCGGGCCAGGTCGAAGGCGTCGCCTACGGCTTCGCGATGCGTCAGGGCAGGGCGGCGATCGTCGACACGGGCGCGGCAGCGCGGCTGTGGGTGGGCGCGGATCCTGCGGGGGCCGAGCAGCTCGACTTCGATGACTCGGGCTGGACGCCGATTTTGCAGGGCGCCGGTATCGACGAGCGCGCGGCCGACGACGCAGCGGGCGCCGAGCTGATCGAGACGAACCTGCGACCGTTCATCGGACCCGCGAGCGCGTTCTGGCTGCGCGTGCCCTTCGAGTTGGCCCAGGGCGGGGCCGATTTGGAGGTCGAGCTGGCCTTCGACGACGGCATCGCCGTCTGGCTGGATGGCGTCGAGCTGCATCGCGAGAACGACACGGTGGGTGCCGCGACAGATCGGCCCGCGTCGCGGGCTGCGGGCCGCGTGCGGATTGCGCTGGCAGAGCGCGAGGCAGGCCCCGGCATGCTCGTGTTGCGGGTGGTCAACGCCGCCGCAGACGACGGCTTGTTCTTTGGGCACGTCGCGTTGAACCGACTGGGTCTCATCATCGAAGACCGCGCGCGCTACCTGCCTGAGCCCACGCCGGGTGCGCCCAACCTGGGTCGCCTGGGCGGCCTCGCGCCGCTCGTCGTCGATCTGGATCGCGATCAGGCGATCGGCCCGGGCGATCCCCTCGGCATCTCGACGCAGGTGCTGCCGACGGACGTGCCGGTCGAGTCGGTCGTGCTCACGTACCGCGTCATGTTCGGCCCCGAAGAGAGCGTCGAGATGGCCCGAGTCGAGGGCGCGGATGGCGAGCAATGGGCGGTTGAGTTGGCCGCTGATCTGGCCGCGCCGGGTCAGATGATTCGCTGGTACGTCACCGCGATCGACGAGGCCGGGCGCGCCGCGCGCTTCCCGCCGTATCTCGACCCGCTCGACAGCGAGCAGTA
The DNA here is from genome assembly GCA_051276005.1 of Bradymonadia bacterium. Classification (GTDB taxonomy): domain Bacteria; phylum Myxococcota_A; class Bradymonadia; order UBA7976; family UBA1532; genus JBNMOZ01. Next base: position 5,060 of record JBNMOZ010000337.1, read on the forward strand.
CTACGGCACCATGGTCGATCCCGGTGAGATCACGACCAACCTGCCGGTCTATCACTGGTTCGTCGAAGACCTCGACGCGGCCAACACCGAGGCCGGTACCCGCGGGGCGATCTGGTACGGCGGCGAGCTGTACGACAACATATCGATCGACCTGCACGGCCAGGCGACCACGCGGTTTCCCAAGAAGAGCTACAACTTCGACTTCAACCGCGACCACCGCTTCGGGGTGCGCGACGACATGGAGCGGGTCAAAGACTTCGACCTGCTGACCAACTACGCCGACAAGTCGAAGATGCGAAACACCATGTCATACGGCATGTTCCGCGAATCCGGGCATGACTATCACCTGGTCTTTCCGGTGCGCGTGCATCGCAACGGCGCGTTCTTCGCGGTGTATGAGTTCGTCGAAGATCCCGATGAGCGGTGGCTGCGCCGCATGGGCTACACCGAGCCGCTGGGCGCGATCTACAAGTGCTACGACCAGCTGGTCAGCGTCGACGGCAGCCAGAAGAAGACGCGCGAAGAAGACGACACCGCCGACCTGGCCGCGCTGATCAACGGCATCGGCGCCCAGGGCGAAGACCTGCGCCGCTATCTGTTCGACAACATCGACATGGCGCGCATGGCGAACTTCATGGCGATGCTCTTCATCACCTCGGGGCGCGACTGCTGCACCAAGAACTACTACGCGTATCACCACCTCAAGACCGACCAGTGGTGGTTCTTGCCGTGGGACATCGATCTGAGCCTGGGCCGCAACTGGACGGGCACCTACTTCAACGACGACATGTGGCCGCGCAACGGGCTGTACCCGGGGCGCAACAACCGGCTCACGTCGGCGCTGTTCGCGGTGCCGGAGTTCGACGAGATGTATCTGCGGCGCATCCGCACGCTCATCGACCAGCTGATGCAGCCCTCGGCGACGCCGTATGAAGACCGCTACCTCGAGAACGAGGCCGATCGCCTGCTCGCGCTCATCGGCGACGACGCGCGGCTCGACAATGAGGCCTGGGGCATGTGGGGCATCTCGCAGAGCCAGGAAGATGCGGTCGTGCTGATGACGGAAGGCTGGATGATCCCGCGCCGCCAGTACCTGTATGGCGAGCTGGTCCAGCGCGAAGGCGGGCCGGTGCGCGTTCTGGTCGACGGCGATCCGGGCGCCACCCGCGGGCGCTGGCTGGTGCCGGTCAACAACGCGCTGGGCGCCGAATGGGCGCAGCCGGGCTTCGACGACGCCGCATGGTCGGAGGGCCCGCTGGGCCTGGGCTATGAGAACGGCGGCGGCGACTATGGCGGCAACATTCGCTCCCAGGTGCGCCCGCAAGACCTCGACAACCAAGCGACAAACATTCTGCTGCGGGTGCCCTTCGTGCTCGACGACGCGGCGGTCGACGCGTTGACGCTGCGCATGAAGTTCGAAGACGGCTACGTCGCCTGGCTCAACGGCGTCGAGGTCGCGCGGCGCAACGTGCCGCAGGGGCCGATTGGCTGGCAGGCCGGGGCAGCCGTGCATGACGACGGCGACGCAGTGCGCTTCGACGACGTCGACATCAGCGCCTTCGCCGAGGCCCTGCAAGTGGGCGAGAACATGCTCGCGATCCAGGTCGTGAACACCAGCGCCAACTCCAGCGATCTGCTGATCCTGCCCGCGCTGATCGACGGTGAGCCGGGCGCCGACGGCCCCCTGCCGCCGCGACAAGCCGACGACGTCAACGTGCGCATCGACGAGGTCGAGGTGGCCGGGATGCAGAGCTACATCGCGGTGGAGAACCTCGAAGGCACTGCGGTCGACTTGACC
>JBNMOZ010000338.1:0-6829 GCA_051276005.1 Bradymonadia bacterium
GATCACATGGTTGAAGCCGCGCATGAACGTGTTCTGTTCCAGCGCGTCCTTGTGCCGGCTGTTCATGCGCAACGACTTGTTATGCCGCACGATCGCGATGTGATCGACGATGCGGAAGTACTGCATCATCAACGCCATGCAGCGCATGCCGATGGGCACGAAGCCCGTGCGGCGGCTGTGGTAGTCGCAGATGTACAACCCGAAGTAGCGGCGATCCTTGAGCACCCGGAAGACCTCTTGGAAGGTTTGATCCAGGGCGTCGAAGTACGCGTCGTCGGTCGCGTTGATCTTGCCGATGCAGTCGGGGTGCTCGCTGTAGCGCAGGTTGTCGCTGTAGGGCGGATCGGCGAACACGAAGTCGACTGATCCGTCTTCCAACGGCAGCGCGCGGGCGTCGGCCTGCTCGATGTCTTTGCGGTACGGCGCCAGATCGAAGCCCCGCACTTTGCGGCCCATGTCGTGGCAGACGTCGATGGTCGTGCCCGAGCCGCAGAAGGGATCGACGACCCGATCGCCGGGCCGCGTGTAGCGCTCGAGCAGGTTCCAAATGGCGTACGACGGGGTGGCGCCGCGATAGCTTGGATCGCCTTGAGTGCCGGTGCCGTAGTGCTGCGACGGGTAGTCCCACAGCGTCGTGGTCTGCGGGCGCAGCGGCGGCTTGTGGGGCGACGAACGATTCGGAGTAGTCTTCGACATGGCGCGGAGCCTACGTGGCACACCGATCCGTCGCAAGCGCACTGCGACAGTTGCGTCGCTCTGCCCGACCCGACGATGCTCGCGCGCATGGATCCCCAAGCAATCTGGACGATCTGCGTGGGCGTCGGCGTCTTCGTCGCGCTGGCCAGCGATCGTTTCTCATCTGAAGTCGTCGTCCTGGGCGGGCTCGTCGCGCTGCTCGTGACTGGCGTGCTGCAGCCCGAAGACGCCTTCGCCGGCTTCTCCAACCCGGGCGTCGTCGCCCTCGCCGGCATGTACGTGATCACCGCCGGGCTGCGCGAGACGGGCGCGATGGACGGGTTGGCCCGCCTGCTGCTCAAGGGCGCGCGCAGCACGCCATCGGCCCGGCGGCGCTTATCGGGCGCCACGGTCGTCACGAGCGCCTTCTTGAACAACACCCCGATCGTGGCGCTGACGATGCCCATCGCGGGCGCGTGGGCGAAGCGATGGGGGGTCTCGGTGCGCGGCCTGCTGCTGCCGCTGTCGTACGCCGCGGTCTTTGGCGGCGCCTGCACGCTGCTGGGCACCGCGGCCCACATGGTGGTGCACGGTCTGCTCATCGAGCGCGGGATGCCGGGTATGGGCCTGTTCGAGTTGGTGCCCATCGGCGTCCCGATCGCCCTCGTCTGTTTGCCCGTCATGTGGTGGCTGTCGCGGCGATTGCTCGACGAGCCCGACGGCGCGGCGCAGTCGGCCGACGAGGCCCGACGCGAGTACACAGCCGACCTGAAGGTCAGCCCCGAAGCGCCGTTCATCGGCCAGACGATCGAAGACGCAGGCCTGCGCAACCTGCCCGGCCTTTTTCTGGTGCGCGTCGAGCGCAAGACGCCCAACGGGCTGCGCAAGATCGCGCCGGTTGGGCCGCTCGAAGTGGTGCGCGCCGAGGATCGGCTGACCTTCGCCGGCCAGCTTGAGATGATCGTCGATCTGCAGCGACGACGCGGCCTGGATACGCCCCAATCAGAGCACGCCGAGACCGCCTGGATGCTGCATGAAGCCGTCATCTCGCGGGGATCGCGGCTGGATGGTCGCGGCGTGCGTGAGCTGGCGTTTCGGACGCGCTTCAACGCCGCCATCGTCGCCGTCCATCGGCGTGGGGAGCGCATCGAGGAGCGCATCGGCGACATCAAGCTGCGCCACGGCGACACGCTGCTGATGAACGCTGCCCCTGGATTTGCGCGCGCTCATCGCGACTCATCCGACTTCTACCTGGTGACGGAGCTGGCCGACTCGACCCGCCCTCGGCATGCCCGCGCGCCCATCGCGGCGGCGATCATGGTCGCCGTCGTGGGTGTCGCCGCGGCCGGGCTCCTGCCCTTGGCCAGCGTCGCCGCTGCTGGCGCAGTGCTCACGATCGTGACCGGGTGCCTGTCTCCCGGACAAGCCCGCCGAGCCCTGGATCTTTCGGTGATCGTGGTCATCGCGGCCGCGCTGGGCATCGCCAGAGCGCTGGAGCAGACCGGCGCCGCGGCCGCGCTCGCCAACGGGCTCATCGAGTTGACCACCGGCTTTGGCCCCGTCGCGCTGCTGGCCTGCGTCTACGTGGCGGGCATGATCCTCACCGAGATGATCACCAACACGGCGGCCGCGGCGCTGCTGTTCCCCATCGCGCTCTCGGTCGCGATCTCGTCGGGGCTCGACCCCAGGCCGTTCGCCATGGCCACGTCGGTCTCGGCCGCGATCTCGCTGGCGACCCCGCTGGGCTATCAGACGAACATGATGGTGTTTGGGCCGGGCGGCTATCGGTTCAGCGACTTCGTGAAGATGGGCGTACCGCTGCAGCTGCTGGCGGCGGTCATCGCGATCGCGATGATCAGCTGGCGGTACGGGCTCTGACGACCACGAGGCGCCTAGGCGCGCGGCTTGAGACCCAGGACGTCGAAGACCGTGACCAGCTCCTGGTGGCGCAGCTTCTCGAGCAGCCCGGCGGGCGTCGTGTCGACCTGCAGCAGATGCGCATGCGGCGGGCGCACGAAGCCGTCCTCGACGCTGCGCGCGATGAACGCGAGGAAGTGGTCGTAATAACCGTTGATGTTGATCAACCCGAGCGGCTTGGTCTGGTAGCCCAGCATCACCTGGGTCGCCGCCTCGAGGATCTCCTCCCACGTGCCGAAGCCACCGGGCAGCGCGATATACGCGTCGGCCAGGTTGAGCATCAGCGCCTTGCGCGGCTGCATCCCGTCGACGACGTGCAGCTCGGTGAGATTTTGGTGACCCACCTCGACGGCCTCAAGGCGCTTGGGGATGACCCCGATCACCTCACCGCCCGCGGCCATCGCGGCGTCGGCGACCGCGCCCATGAGGCCAACTCGACCTCCGCCGTAGACAATACCGATCCGATTTTCGGCCAGGTACGTACCCATTGCACGCGCCGCCGCGAAGTACTCCGGGGCGACGGTGTTGCTCGATCCGCAGTAGACTGCGACGCGTTTGATGTCATGCATGCGCAGAAAGATAGTCGTTGAGCATCAAGATCGAAATCCGAGATTCGCTCGCGGCTGTCGCGGCGACCGATTGGGACGCGGTGGTCGGCGACGGCTGCCCGTTCTTCGAGTACGCCTTCTTGTGGTCGATGGAAGAGTCAGGCTGCATCGGGCCCGGCACCGGATGGGGCCCGCGGTACGTGCTCGCGTGGCGCGGCAAGACCCTGGTGGGCGCGCTCGCCGCGTACCGCAAAGACGACAGCTACGGCGAGTTCATCTTCGACTGGGCCTGGGCCGACGCGGCTCAGCGCGCTGGGCTCCCCTACTACCCCAAGATCGTCGTCGCGGCCCCTTTCAGCCCGGTGGGTGGGGAGCGCTTCCTGCTCGCACCCGGCGAAGGCGACGACGTGCGCGAGGCGTTGCTGGCGGGGGTGCGTGAGGTCGCCCGCAAGGAGCCCGCCACCGGCGTCCACTGGCTCTTCGTGACCGAAGAAGAGGCCGCCTTCCTCAACGCGCGGGGCCTCGCGATTCGGTACACGCGTCAGTTTCAGTGGAAGAACGAGGGGTACGGCGACTTCGACGACTTCTTGGCGCGGTTTCGCAGCAAGCGGCGCGCTCAAGTGCGGCGAGAGCGGCGCTGCGTGACGGACGCGGGCATCATCACCCGCGTAATCACCGGCGACGATCTGACCGCAAAAGACGAGGACGACGCCTGGCACTTCTATCGCTCGACGGTCGATAAGTTTCACTGGGGCCGCCGCTACCTCAACCGCCGCCTGTTCACGCTGCTGTTCGAGCGGTTTCGCGATCGCATCATGCTGGTCAAAGCCGAGCGCGACGGCGTGGTGCTGGGCGGCGCGGTCAACATCATCAAGGGGCCGGTCTTGTACGGCCGCTACTGGGGCTGCCGCGACGAAGAGCGGTTCTTGCACTTCGAGGTCTGCAGCTATGCGGGCATCGAGGCGGCGATCGATCGCGGCGTGCAGCGCTTCGAGGCGGGCGCTGGCGGCGGCGGCCATAAGTTCGGGCGCGGGTTCCTGCCCCAAATGACCTACTCGGCGCACGAGATCTACGTGCCGCCACTCGACGACGCCGTGCGTCGCTTCCTCGCCGCCGAGCGCGAAGAGCAAGCCGAGGCGATCGCCGCGCTCGAGCATCGGGTGCTCAAGCCGCAGTAGCGCATGCTGGCGGCCTCATTGCGGCGGCGACTCCGGCCTCAACCGTCGCAAGCGTCGCAACGACTGCGACATTTTGTGAGACAGACCGACCAATCGAGCCGAGCGCTGCGGCGACGCGGGTGGCATGGTTCTCGCTCAAGCAATCAAGCAGTCGTCACGTTCACCGAGGGTAACCCATGATCTTCCGCCAGCTCTTCGACCGACAGACTTGCACCTACACCTACCTGCTCGGCGACGCCGCGACCGGCGACGCCGTGCTCATCGATCCGGTCCGCGAACATGTCGATCGCGACTTGCAGATCGTCGAAGAGCTGGGCTTGACCCTCAAGTACACCCTCGACACCCACGTGCACGCCGACCATGTCACCGGCGCGGGCCTGCTGCGCGAACGCGTGGGCGCGCAGACCGTGATCTCCCGAGCCGGCAACGCCCCGTGCGCGAGCACCTCGGTCGCGCACGGCGATCGCATCGAGTTCGGCGGCGAGACGCTTGAGGTGCGCGCCACGCCCGGCCACACCGCGAGCTGCGTGAGCTACTACTCGGCGGCCAACGGCATCATCTTCACCGGCGACGCCCTGCTCGTCCGCGGGTGCGGGCGGACCGACTTTCAGCAAGGCGACGCCCGGCAACTGTATGAGTCGATCCACGCGCAGGTCTTCAGCCTCCCCGACGAGACCCGCATCTACCCGGGCCATGACTACAAGGGGCGGACGATGACGACCGTCGCCGAGGAGAAGGCGCATAACCCGCGGCTGGGCGGTGGCCGCACGGTCGAAGAGTTCGACCAAATCATGGACGACCTCGGTCTGGCGCCGCCCGCGCACATCGCCGAGGCGCTCCCGGCCAACCAGAACTGCGGCCTGCCTGAGCGCAGCCAGGTCGAGCGCGATCCCGCCTTCGTCGACGTGGTGCGCAGCGCCGACGGCGTGCCCGAAGCCGATGTCGCGTGGCTCGCTGCCCACCTCAATGAGGTGCGGATCATCGACGTTCGCACCGATGCCGAGGCAGAGCGCACCGGCGTCATCGGCGGCGCTGAGGTGCTGCCCCTTCCCGGCCTGCGCGCGGGCGTGCTCGACTGGGACAGGCACGCGCCGTTGGCGCTGATCTGCCGCGGCGGGCAGCGTTCGGCGGCCGCAGTGGGCGTGCTTGAGGCGGAGCTGCACTTCTCCAACGTCGTCTCGATCGCCGGGGGCATGCTCGGCTGGATCGCGAGCGGGCGATCCGTCGTCGCGCCAGGCGCCGCGCCGGTCACGCCTGCCGAGGCCGCGTCGAGCGCGGGCGACGGCTGCGGTTGATCGGCAGCGAGGCCCTAAGACCGGAGGATCCGCGGGGTCGTTTCGTTCATGACCCTCTCCTTGTCAAGCACGCCTCGACCATCGAAGCAGCCGGCTTCCCGCGTGGTGAAAACTCGACCTGACGCGGGCCGCCTCGACCAAACCAGTTCCAGATATAGAGCCCGTCTTGCGCGGTGATGGCGTCACACGCGACGCGCAACAAGCGCGCCTGCAGCGCGGGGGCCGGTGTCGAGTCGGCGTGCTGGTCCCAGGGACGGCGCGCCGCTTGACGATGATTGGGGTAGCCAACTTCGGTGAAGATCAGCGGCCGCTTGTGGGCGCGGGCGTAGCGGCGGGCGTCGGCCAGCGGCGCGCGCCAGGACGCCCGCATGCCGGCGAGATCGGGGCCCTCGATGGGGAAGTAGCCTGTCAGCCCGATGTGATCGAGCGCGTCCCAGAACTCGACCTGCTGATAGGCGTCCCAGTTGGCCGAGAAGGTCAGCTGCCCCGCGAAGGCCCCGCGCACCTGGGCGATCGTGTGTCGCCACCGCGCCGTATGGCGCGCCATGCGCGTCAGCTCGCTGCCCACCACCAGCCGCATCGCCTCGTCGTCGACGGCGCGCGCGAGCTGCAGCAGGGCCGCATCGTAGGCGGTAAACCACCCGGCCGGCGCCGCGTCGATCTGGCCCCTCCAGGCGCCATTGGATCGGTCGCGCAGACGAATAATGGGCATCAACGCGACCCGCAGGCCGGCCCGCCGAGCCTGATCGACGACGCGCCGCGCGGTGGCCGCGTCGCCGGCCTCGATGTGCGTCGCGTGGATGCTCTGCTGGTACCAGGGCACGACGATGAGCACGTCCTGCGCGCCGCGATCGGCGATCTCGGCGATCATCGGGCCGTAGTCGAAGTCGGGGTGGGCGGCGAACAGGCCCAGCGCGATGCCGCGCGCCGCTGCGGTGGGCGCGGTGGTCGCGGGCGTCGGCGATTGCCCCGGCGCGAACGCGAACACGAGCGCCAGCAGCCCGATGGGCGGCGCGATGGGCAGCCAGATGGTCAACACCCGGCGGCTCATGGCGCTTTGGGCAGGTCGAGTCGGCTGTACTCGGCCCAGGAGCCGTCATAGTTGAGCACGCGGGCTTCGGGGTGACCCGCTTGCAACAACGCGAAGTACACCGCCGCCGAGCGCGTCGCCGACTGGCAGTAGAGCACCACCGGCTTGTCGATCAGCGGGGCCAGC
>JBNMOZ010000339.1:0-6821 GCA_051276005.1 Bradymonadia bacterium
CCAAGATCGTCAGGTTGGTGAGGATCGGCTCCGAGCGGGGCTCGGCGTCGTTGTTCTCGCCGTTGTTGTCGGCCTCGATGCCCTGATCGCCCGCGTCGTCGTACTGCACGGCGGCGATGAACTGCCCGCGGCCGCGCCACCCGTCGGTCCAGTCGAGGCTGTCGTCGCCGATGCCGGTGAGCAGCACGTGCTTGATGTCGACGGTGCCCCCGAAGAACTCGACGCCGTCGTCCTTGTTCATGTGCACCTGGATGTAGTCGACGACGGTGCCGCGGCCCACGCCCTGAAACGTGATGCCGTTGAGCTCGTTGTCTTCGGACAGCAGGTTGCCGGCGTACTCCACGCGCACGTAGCGCAGCACGCCGCTGCTGTCGCCGGCGTCGGCGCCGCCGAACTTGCCAGTGCCGCCTTCGCCCTCGGCCTCGCAGGGCGCGGCGTCGCAGCCGTTGACCGGCGCGCGGCCGTTGATGATGAGCCCGCCCCAATCGCCCCGCGCGCGGCTGCCCTCAAGGTTGGGCGAGGTCATGACGATGGGCGCCTGGGCGGTGCCCTCGGCCATGATCTTGGAGCCGCGGCGAATGACCAGCATGCCCTTCGACGACGTCTCGCCGTAGATCGTGACGCCGGCGTCGATGGTCAGCACGGTCTCGTCGACGTCGTTGCCGACGAAGACGCCGCCGCGCAGCAGGTACTCCTTGTCCGTGGTCAGCCGCGTGTCGGCCGTCACCTCACCTTGAAGGATGCAGACGGTGCCCTCGGCCGTGGTGCCATCGGGACAGTCGCCCTGCTCGCCGCCGCCCGCGCCGCCCGCGCCGCCCGCGCCGCCCGCGCCGCCGTCTGAGTCGCCATCATCGCACCCGAGCATCGCCAACGGGCCACACAGCGCCGCCAAAGCCACAACTCGCTTGAACTGATCGATCATGCTTGCCTCCATGCGTTCTCAGGCATGGTGGCCGGCAATTGTGACGCCGCGGTGACTGCTTGATTTGGTTCATGTTACGAGTCTGCGTCGGTCACAACCCTGTGAAACAGGTCACGAAATGGCGACAGAACAGACCGCGTGTGACGCGCATTCGACGGGCGTGCAACAGAGGCTTGACTCGACGACTTCAATCGCGCGACGGCCCCCGGCGAGCAGCGCGTGACCTACTCCGACTCGGGCGGCAGCTCGAGCCGAACGGCTGTCCACGGCACCACGAAGTCCAAAACCGAGACGGTCCCGGTGCCTGTATCTGCGAAGCCATCCCCGTCCTCGTCGTCCAGCTCTAGGAAGGCCTGCTCCACGAGAAACTGACCAAACTCAGTGTCGAACAGGAAAGGCTCGAGCACCAAGCGCTGACCGCTCACGACGCCCTCGACATGTGAGAGCTCGACGAACTCGTCGACCCCATAGAGCACGCCAGTGATGTTGCCACCTCTGCTCTGCAGCGCGGCCACTTCGGCCTGCGGATCGGGCGCGACGCCGAAGGCTTCGGTCTGGAGCGTCACAAGGAAGCGGCCGGAGACGTCGGTCTCGGGGATGCCGCCCGTGGTCCACTCCAGCCGCAGCGGCGCCCGCATCACCTGGTTCAAGGCGCCCTTGAGCGGCGCGTCCACCTCGATGACGAATTCGGTTTCATTGGGCAACTGCTCGGTCGGCGTGAAGCGCGCGACGCGGCCCCGCACCTGCCAGCCGCCGTCCACCGGCACACCATCGCCATCCAAGAACCGGAAGCGCTCGACCTGACCGGGCGCCAGGCGATGACTGAACGTCAGCTCGATGGGCGTCTCAACCCACACATGATCGCTCCCGCTGAGCGGACGCGCCGAGTTGAGCCACAGCCCATCGCCTGGGATCTGCTTGAGGTACGCCAGCAGATCGGCCTTGTCGTCAGCGGACATGTTCATCGCCGCGGTGTACTCCAAGGCGCGATTGAGCATCGCCTCCAGGGTCGGCCATTGGGCCTCGCGACCATACGGCGGCGTGTCGTAGACGCCGATCAAGCCGGGCACGTCGGTCTCGGTGCCCTCGGTCTTGCCGGGCACGGTCGTCTTGTTGGTGAACTGCGGTCCGCTGTGACAGCCGATGCAGCCCCCGCCCCCATCGGCGACGGACGCCTCGAAGAGCGCTCGCCCGCGGACGCCCTGCGCGGTGAGGCGCCCACCCGGCCGGGTGAACGGATTGGGCGGCGCGGTGATCGACTGCATGTACAGCGTCAGGTGCTCCATTTGCTGGCCGCTGGCGTTGCCGCCGACCAGCCGCAAGACCTCGCGAGAGAAGTCGAAGAGCGTCGGCAGCTGCCCGCCCCAGAGGAACGGCTCGGTGCCGGCGACGTTGCGGAACGCGGGCGTGTTGACCTCGCCATCGACGAGCAGATCCCAAACCAGGCCGTCGGTCAAGCCGTCGATATGGCAATTATTGCAGGAGAACTGCCCGTATCGACTGAAGGCGGCGTCATTGAAGATCCGCTGCCCCGACTTGACCTCGGCGGGGGTCGGATCGTCGCCGATGCCAACGATGATCGGGGCCTGGCCGATGACGGGCGGCCACGCGTGACCCTCAACCTGGTTGTCGAGCCAAGCCGTCGTCCAGACGCGGCCCTGCGCAAAGGCCAGGCCGCGCGGATCGTGACCCGTCGGCATGCGCGCGACCTCATTGAAGGCCGCGTCGAGCGTCAGCAGGCCGCGGCCCGCGGAGAGCGTGATGACGAATCGCTCGCCATCGGGGCTGGGTACGATCGTAAACGGGCTCGGTGACGGCGTCCCGCGATCCAGATCGACGTGCTCGACCGTGGGCGGATCGGCGGTCAGATCGACGATCGCGAGCCCATGCGTATGCGGATCCGAGTCGGCGTCGACCGCGCCGCGGTCGTTATGGCTGTGGCTGACGGCCGCGATGAGGCGATCGCCCGCCAGGTGAAGCCCGCGCACCATCGTGCCCACCTCGGGGATCACCCCGCTGACCGTAAAGTCAGCCGTGTTGATGATGCTGATGTCTCGGAGGAATCGCGGTTCGGTCGGCGCGCCGCTGGGTCCAGCGCGGTGGGCGTTGAAGCTCATCAGCGACGCCACGTAGAGCGTCTGGCCGTCGACGGAGAGCGCCATCGCGCGGGGATCGCGCCCCACATCGACCGTGTCGGTCACCGCGCGCGCCACCAGGTCAATGCGCGCGACCTTGTCGGCGCCCGACAGCGTCACGTATGCGACGTCGCCGCGCACGACGATGCCGGCGGGCTCATCGCCCACCTTGATCGCGTCGACGACGCGACCCAACTCGAGGTCGAGGAAGCCCAGGCTGTCGCGCCCCGTCTGGGCGACGAGCGCGTAGCCGCTGTCGGGCCAGCGCGCGACGCTCGTCGGCCAGGCGCCGGTGCGAATCAGCGGCCCCGCATCGGCGCCTTGTGCAGTGATGTTGACGCGTTGCACGGTGTTCGACGGCGGCGAGACCACCAGCAGCGTGTCGGCATCGAGCGCGATCAAGGCGTTGACCGGGGTGTAGTTGTAGTTCTGGAAGGTGTCGGCGTTGAGGAAGTCAGCCTGCACGTCGAGCGTGATCCGCTGGTTGCCCCGCACGAGCAGCCAGTCGCCGGAGACATCGGGCGTCAGGCGGCCATCGATGACCGCGGCCAAGCCGCCAGCGGCCGCGGTCACCTCGATGGGGCAGTCGCGATCGTCATCGAACACCGCCAGGTAGTCGTCGCCATCGAAAAACAGCGTCTCGCCCAGCGGCAACACCACGTTCAGCTCGACAACTGCGCCCCCGCATTCGCCGGGGAGCACAGCCTGATCTGCGACTTGCATGTCGGCGATCGCCTGATCGGCGTCGGCGACGCGCGCGTCTTCAACAGCGCCGTCGCGCGCAGCGGCGTCGAGCACGCTTTGGTCGAGCGGCGCGGTCGTCGCGTCGAGGAGCGCCGCGTCCGAATCGACGCGCGCGTCCTGTACTGCAGGGCCGTCGGCTCCGGCGTCGTCACAGGCCGTCGCGGCGAAGGCGGCGATGAGGGCGGCCGTGACCGACCATTTCAGGCTGCGCATAGGGGCTCCAGAGGCATTTGCGTGAACCTATATGGACCATAACTTGGTGCAGACGGCTAAGAAAGGCGGCGGGCAGCTCGGCGACTTCGACGCTGAGGTCATCGATATGTTCTGGCCCGCGGTGCAGCTGACGTCGCCGATGCCCGAGGGCCTCTTCGAGATCGCGTGGGCCCTCGGCGGCGCCTATATCGCGTGGAGCATGCTGTCGATCAGCAAAGACTGACTGCGCAATAATGATCGGACCACAGGACGCGTCGACAAGGCCTCCGGGGGCAAGGTAGTCTTACGGCACTGAGCCATGGGAGGGGATCCCCGCCGGCTCTCAAGGAGGAATCGATGCGTGTTCGGCGTTCGCGAGCCACTGCCCAGGGTACTTCGGCCAGGCTCATCTGCAGGCCGCTCATCTCGACCCTGATTGCGGTCTTGATAGCCCTTTCATCCAGCAGCGCTTTCGCGTTCCGAACGCCCTTCGGCGACGCGGTCAGCGCGTCGATCGAGCGCGGGCTTGCCTGGATCAGGCTTCAAGAGAACGACGGCGAGTACAACAACTGGGCGACCGGGCTCGGCGGCCTCGCGCTGCTCGAGAAGCGCGCGAGCCCCGACTGGAACGCGCCCACTGTGGGCTATCGCGGCTCAACCGTTGACGATCAAGAGCGCCTCGTGCGCATGGCGCGCTACGTCATCGGCCTCGACCCGGCGCTCAACAACGCCAACGGCAGCGCGTCTGCATACGGCACGGGCGCAAACCTGCTCTTCCTCTCGTTGTACCGGCAGACCGGTGGTCCCAACGACGTCGGCGCCGCCGTCAGCGTCGATGTGGCGGTGCAAAACGGCGCCGGCGGGCTGCAGCGCTCGCAGTCCGACCGCGACGATTGGTGCAACTCGGGCGCGTGGAACTACAACGCCGCCCAGAACGACGGCGATCTGTCGACGACCCAGTACGCGATCTCGGGCCTGTCGGCGGCTTCGGGGCTCGTCCCCAACGCCGACGCGACCCTGCCGCGCGCCGCGGGCTTCCTCGACGGCGCCACCAACGCCGACGGCGGCATGAAGTATCGCGGCTGTCGCAACTACGCGTCGGCGAGCGCCATGAGCGCCGCCGGTCTGTGGTCGCGCCGCCTGATCGGCGAGCGGGCGCAGACTGACGCCGTGCAAGGCGTGCTCACCTGGCTGCGCGATAACTACCGCTACGACAGCCACATCATCAGCAGCTGGAACCAGTCGTTCTACTACTACCTGTGGGCGGCTTCGAAGGGCTTCGAGGTCACCCAGGACCCGGGCCTGGGCGACGGGCTGATCTACGAAGACGACATCGGTGGCGTGCGCGATCCGGTGGCCGACGGCTACGCCGAAGAGCCGGCCAACTGGTACTACGACTTCGCGTGGTGGCTGGTAAACAGTCAGGCCGCGAACGGCTCGTGGCCCTGTGGCGGCAACCGGGCGTGCTGGCGCCAGCATGCCTCGGTGGCCTACGCGATCCTCGTGCTTCAGCGCTCGCTGGGCGGCGTCTGCGGCGATGAGTTTGGCGACGAAGACGGCATCTGCCAGGGCGACGACAACTGCCCCGACGTGCCCAACCCCGACCAGGCCGACGCGGATGGCGACGACATCGGCGACGTCTGCGACAGCTGCCCCAATGTGGCCAACCCCGGTCAGGAAGATGAAGACGCGGACGGCATCGGCGACGCCTGCGACCCCTACATCTGCGTCGCGCGAGGCGACGAGATCTGCAACAACAACGACGACGACTGCGACATGAACATCGACGAAGAGGTCGGTGGCGGCGACGCCTGCGACACCGGCGAAGACGGCACGTGCAGTGACGGCCTGTCGGCCTGCGTCGCGGGCGCGGTCATCTGCAGCAGGTTGTCGGATCCCCAGGGCGAGACCTGCAACGGGATCGACGACGATTGCGATGGCGTGGTCGACGACGGCAACCCCGGCGGCACCCTGCCCTGCGACACGGGCGAGCAGGGCCGCTGCGGCTCGGGCGTGACGGCGTGCATGGATGGCGGCATCGCCTGCGTGCCGCGCAGAGCGGCGGGCGCAGAGACCTGCGATGGCACCGATCAAGACTGCGATGGCGCCATCGACGAGGGCAACCCCGGTGGGGGCAACGCCTGCAACACGGGCGGGGTTGGCGTGTGTGACGCGGGCCTGACCCAATGCGTCGGCGGCGGCGAAATATGCGTGCGCTCAGTCGATCCCGGGCCCGAGCTCTGCGATCGCCAAGACAACGACTGCGACGGCGCCATCGACGAGGGTGATCCCGGCGCAGGGCTCAACTGCGTGGTGCCCGGTCAACTCGGCGCCTGCGGCGTCGGTCTGACGACCTGCGACGGCGGCCTGGTGCAGTGCAGCCCGCAGCGGCAGCCCGCCCAGGACCCCGAAATTTGCGACAACGAAGACAACGACTGCGACGGCCGCATCGACGAGAACGTCATCAGCCCCGACCCCGGCAACGTGCCCGACGTCGGCGAAGCCTGCCGGACGGCGTGTGGTGATGGCGTCATCGTCTGCCAGGTCGGTCAGTTGCGCTGCGACGGCCCCGAGAATGGCGTGCCAGAGTTCTGCGACGGCGGCGACAACGACTGCGACGGCGTCATCGATGAAGACCTGGCCAACCTCGGCCAGGTCTGCCAGACGGGCGCGCCCGGCGTGTGCGCCGACGGGCTGACCGCCTGCATGGGCGGCGCGATCGCCTGCGCCGGCGAGATCGATCCCGAAGACGTGGCCGAGGCCGACGAGCTCTGCGACAACCTCGACAACGACTGTGATGGTCAAGTCGATGAGGACAACCCCGCCGG
>JBNMOZ010000340.1:0-6816 GCA_051276005.1 Bradymonadia bacterium
GCGACGGGCAGCGCCATGTCGGGCAGCGCCATGTCGGGCAGCGCCATGTCGGGCAGCGCCATGTCGGGCAGCGCCATGTCGGGCAGCGCCATGTCGGGCAGCGCCATGTCGGGCAGCGCCATGTCGGCTATGGGTGGTGCCATGTCGGCCAGCATCGTGTCCGGCGCGGCGTCCATGACGGCATCTGAGACGCGCACATCGGCAGGGTGCATGTCGGCGGGGTGCACGTCGGGGCGGCGCGCGTCGACCACGCCGTCGTCCGAGACCGACAAATCGTCGTCCGAGACCGCCAAATCCATAACGTCGCCGTCGAGTGGCAGGCCTCGATCTTGGGGCCGGCGCGCATCTGGCTGGGCGCCATCGGCGATGTGGGCGTCGGTCAATGTGATGATCCGCACGGGCGGATCGTTGACCGACGACGGGTCGTCACAGCCGCTCAGGCAGAGCACAAGGAGCAGCCGCGTCACAGAGACCTGGCGGATCGGCTGCATGCGCCAACGTTCGCTGGATGTAGAAGTCGGGTCAAGGCACGTGAAATCAGCGCGACGCGCGGTGTCGGTCGAGCTGGGCGATCAGCTCATCGAACGATCAGGTCGCGATGCGCGAGACACCACTGCACCACGGCTTCGTTGACGCGGTAATGTGGGGATCCATCGCCGCTCAGATCGGGACGGCGGTGATGCCCAAGCCGGGTCAGCAAGGCGCCCACTTCGGCCTCGCGCTCCGCCGAGAACGTCCCGTCCAACAGGGTCGTGCGCAGCAGGGCGATCATGTCGATCTGCCGCTCTCCCCAGTTCCTGTTGCCGTTGCCATAGGCCTCGTTGGTCAGGTTGCCGATGCAGCGAATCAGCTCGCCTTGCACCGTATCGGCGGCATGCCGCGGCGGCACAAGCTCTTCCCAGAGCGCGGCATGCAAGGTCCTCCACGATGTCTCGGGCGTCGCATCGCGCAGCGCTGCCGACTCGGCGGGCCTGCGCCAGGCGCGGTCGATCGCACCCGCTGCGTCGACGGCCTTCAGCATCGCCATCACGGCGGGATCAACCCGACCTTGCGCGCTCTCAATCAAGCTCTGCCCCCTACGACCCACGCTGTGTGGGTTGGCGCCGCATTCGAGGATGCGCGCCACCCGGGCCAAGCTGACGTGCTGGCCAAAAATGGCGCACCCGAGTGAACGGTCGCTGCTGCAGTCGGGCCGGGCGTCGAGCAGGCGGTCGGCGATGGCCGGGTAGTCGTTCTGCAGCGCCACCTCCAGCGCCGTGCCTTCTTTGTGACGTGCGTTGACGTCGGCGCCGCGCTCGAGCAGCAACTCGACGATGGGGGCCTTCCCGGTCGCGGCGGCTATCCAAAGGTGACTGCCCTTGCCGCCATCGTTGGGGTCGTTGCCGGCGTCCAACCACGCTTGCACGTACATATAGTCGTTGCCGCGGATCGCCGACTCGAGGCCATGGTCGGGCAGGGGACGCAGCCCGGCATCGAGCAGCGCCTGGCGCATGACGCGATCGTCGGCCACTACGGCCGCGCGCAGCGCCTGATACCCCAGGTCGGTCTCGCTGGGCGCACCCAGCGCGATCAGACGCAGCGCCAAGTCGACATGCCCCTGTTCGGCGGCCGCCTCGAGGGGGAAGTTCATGCTCTCGGGCTCGTACTTCACCGACACCCCCGCCGCGACCATCGCGTCGAGGCACGCGACCGAGCCGCCGAGGGCAGCGAACAGGATCGCGCCGACGCCGTCCTTGGTGACAACATGCGCGTTGGCGCCCTGGGCCAGCAACGCCTCGACCACCGCGATGGATCCCGACTCCAGCGCGGCGAGCAAAGGCGTGGTGCCGGCGTCCAAGAACCGAATGCTCTTGCGGACCTTGGTCACAGCGTTGACGTCGATCTTGGCGGTCAGCAGCCGCTGGAGGATCTTGGTGTGGCCGCCCAACGCCGCCAGGTGTAGGGGCGTCGCGCCCACCCCATCCTTCGCCGCCGGGCGCGCCTTATGCGCCAATAGCAGCTCGACGGCGGCCAAATCACCAATCGCTGCGGCAAGATGCAGCGGGCGGGCGCCCTTGTCGAACGCTCGATTCGGGCCGATCATGTCGACAACATCGGGGGGGTAGAACGTGGCGGAGCCCGGCCGGAAGATCCGCGCGTCACGCGGTCGCGCATGCGAGGTGAGCATTTCGGTGGTCTTCGCCGACACCGCGGCCTTGTCGGGCAGCAGCGCCGCCGCGCCGGCATGATCGCCGGTGAGGACGGCCATGTGAAGCGGGGTCAGTCCGAAGGGCGAGTCGCTCATGAGCCTCCCGAGCGTGCGAAGAGGCCACGCTACAGGCGACGCTGACGCGGGACAAGCTGCCTGGACAGGCCGCCTGGCGATCCGGCGCGCTATTCGCCCTGGCCGAGCGAGCACCCGCGCACCCCATCGAAGGTGTAGAGGTTCTCGGTCTTGATCACGTCAAAGCGGGCCGCATCGAGCTGCCCGAGCAGCGTGATGATGTCGCGGTTGGTGACCGCCGCGTCGCCCGTCGGCAAGAACCGACAGCGCCAGTGGTCGGCGCAGAAGGTCGGCGCAGAAGGTCTCGGGGATGCCGCCCGGCCACACCTTTACGCCGCGGTTCGTGATCATCTTGAGCCGCCAGCCCTCAGCGGCCGAAAGCAGCCTTTCGCCCAGCGCGTTTGGGTTGCGGTCAACCTGCGTCCACCTGCGTGACCTTGTTGGTTTGCTGATGCTCGATGCCGGCGTACCGGTCCTCTTCGTTCTCGCGCACCACCACCAGGTTCATCTTCGGGAACCGCGACGCAACAAACGGCGCGTACGCCTTCGACGGGCGCACGTTCGCGAACAGGTTCAGCGACTTGCGAATGGTGACGTTGAGGCTCTTGTAGCCCCCACCCAGCGGGGTGGCGACCGGCGCCTTGAGAAACGCGGGGTTGCGACGAATGGTCTGCCACGCCTCGGGCGCGATGCCCGACTTATGCCCGGCAAGGACTGCGTCTCGCCGATCTCGACCTCTTCGAAGCGCAAGCGCGCGCCGGCGGCGTTGAGGATATCGAGCACAGCCTGGGTGATCTCGGGGCCGATGCCGTCGCCGCGGGCGAGGGTGTCGATGTGATCGCCTGAGTCGGTCATGGCGATCATGGCAGTCTGGTCAGTCACGCCAGTGGCTCGCGGCCTGCTGCTGCGCGGCGACGTCGGCTTCGCGGAAGAGCAGGGCGGACGGGTCGACGCTGCAATGTACCGACTGCGCCTCGACCTTGCCGACGACACCGTCTGCGTCCATGAAGGCGGTGATCCGCAAGCCGCGGGCGGCATCTACGATGATCATGGCCAGCGGCCACTTTGCCCGCTCGGCGGCGCGGGCTGGCGAGTTGACCGCGATGGTCGGCGGGCTGAACTGATAGGTCGCGCTGCGGCCAAGGAGCGGGCAGCGATAGGTGATCGTGACCCGCTGGTCGACGGCCAGCGACGCGGTGTACATCGGGCCCCAGTCGCCCCAGACGCTGGGGGCTGACGTGGTCATGTCGGGTGTCTGCACGTCGATCTCATATGCACCCCCGCGCATCGCAAACTCCCCCTGGAAGCTGCGGGTGGCGAAGAAAGGGCAAAGGGCAACGGGGAAAGTGACTGGATTGTTCATGGGTGACCTCCTGACCACGACGCTAATGGGCGAACGTGCTGGGCAGAAGTAGATAAAACGCATAGGCTTCATCGGCAGAACCGATTAATGGTTTGACCGGGTGATGGCGAGCGCTGGCGAGCGCTGGCGAGCGCCCAGAACTGGAGGACGCGATGGAGTGGCTCAATTTTCGGCATCTGTACGCGTTCTGGTCGGTGTGCCGGTATGGCGGGTTTGGCAAGGCGGCGAAGCGCATCTTCGTGTCGCAGTCGACGGTGAGCGAGCAGGTGGCGGCGCTCGAGGACTACCTGGGCGAGAACCTGCTGGCGCGCAGCACGCGGGCGGTGACCGTGACCGATCGCGGCGCCGAGCTGTATGCGTATGCCGAGACGATCTTCGCGCGCAGCGCCGAGATCAACGCGGTGTTCCGCGACAAGCAGGCGTCGAACACGCCCTCGAACATTCGCATCGGCATGGTGGGCGGCATCTCGCGCAACTTCATCTCGCGCCGCATCACCGAGAGCCTTGAGCGCGACAACCGCATGCAGGTCGAGGTGGTCGACGGATCGTTCGACGAGCTCGACGCGCTGCTCAAGAGCTTCGAGCTCGACCTCATCTTCAGCCTCGATCGTCCGCGCCAAAAAGACCTCGTGACGCTGAGTCATCGACGCGTCGAGTCGAGCCCGATGTGCCTGGCGGCCACCCCCGAGGTCATCGCGCGCATGCAAGCGGACGACGCGCCCACGACCACCGAGCTGTACATCTTTCGGCACGCGTTCGAAGGCGCGCCGCTGCATGCGGTGATCGCCGCCCACTTGGGCTTCGACGTGCGGATGCCGGTGCACACCGACGACATCTCATTGCTGCGTTTTTTGGCGAACAGCGGGCGGGGCATCGCGGTCGTGCCCGAGATGGGCGTGCAGGACGACCTGACGAGCGGGCGCCTGGTGTCGATACCGCTGGTGGATCCGCCGACGGTCGACGTCTACGCGACGTTCTCGACCAAGGGGGCCCGCCGGCCGCTGATCGACGCCTTCTTGGCCTGAGGGCGAGGGGGCCTGAGGGCGAGGGGGCCTGAGGGCGAGCGGGCCTGAGGGCGAGCGGGCTATGCGGCGCTGGGCGTGCGTCGACACAACGTCACGCTGGGCGGGCACCCGCGCGGCCCGCGCAACGACCAGCTTGAGCCGCCGTTTGTGCGCGCGAGCTGCAGCCGCGCGTACATGCGCTCTGGATCGTCGCAGGACCACCATCTGAGCGCCTCAGCGGTGCGCAAGCCGCCTTCCCCGCGGCGGTACAGGAGCGAGAACAGGCGCGAGTCGTGCACCGCGATGTCGGTCGGCTGGCCGCCGCCGAGGCTGATGCCGGCCATGCGCAGCATCGTCAGGACGTGACGGTAGGCGCGGTTGTCGGTGCTGGGCATCGCGGGCATCGCGGGCATTTGGGTGAAGCGTCGCATTGTGTCTCCTTGTTGAGTTCTCTGTCTCTTCAACACCTACGCGACAGTTCTGGGCAAAATCCGCGGTAGTTTTTCTGCCACGCTCGCTTCTCTGGCGACGGTCAGCGCGGTGCCGGTCTGCCGCGGCGGCCGCGCGATGCGCATGGCCCTCCGGCATCGGCGCGGCGGGCAATGTCGGGGGGCGCCGATCGCGGGGACACGCCGCCCGCATTGCGCCGACGCCGCGCTCCGCTTACGGTTCCGTTTGCGATTTAGACACGGGAGAACACGATGGCGAAGCTCGCTCCGAGCCGCTCCGAGAGCGGATTCGGCGATTTCAAGCCGGCATACAACCACCCCCAGGCCCTCGCTGAGGCCAACCGGTGTTTGTATTGCAGCGACGCGCCCTGCATTACGGCGTGCCCGACCGGGATCAACATCCCCGAGTTCATTCGCAAGATCAGCACCGCCAACGTGCGCGGCTCAGCCAAGACGATCTTCGACGCGAACATCCTCGGCATGAGCTGCTCGCGGGTGTGCCCGGTCGAGGTGCTCTGCGTCGGCGACTGCGTCTACAACGCCATGGGCGTGCCGCCGATCCAGATCGGCAAGCTGCAGCGCTACGCCACCGACGTGGCGTTCGAGGCCGGCTGGCACGACTACAAGGCCGGCGCTGATACCGGCAAGCGCGTCGCGCTGCTGGGCGCTGGCCCAGCGTCGCTCGCGGCCGCCCACCAGCTTCGGTTGCAGGGTCATGCCTGCACTATCTTCGAGAAGCGTGACGTCATCGGTGGCCTCAACACCACTGGCGTGGCGCCCTACAAGATGCGCGCGGATCGCTCGGTCGAAGAGGCCGAGTGGATCCTGTCCATTGGCGGCATCGATGTGCAGCTTGGGGTGGCGTTCGGCGACGACATCGACGCCGCGACCCTCGAAGCCGACTTCGACGCGGTCTTTGTGGGGCTGGGCCTGGGGCCCGACTCGCGGCTCTCGGCCAAGGGCGAAGACCTGGCGGGCGTGCATGGCGCGGTCGACTTCATTGAAGCCTTCAAGCTGGGCGCGGTCGACCTGTCAGGCGTGAAGACCGCGGCGGTCATCGGCGGCGGCAACACGGCCATCGACTCGGTGCGCGAGCTGGTCGGCCTGGGCGTGCCCAACGTGGTCATGGTCTACCGCGGCATCGAGGCCAAGATGAGCGGCTACCAGCACGAGTGGGAGGCCGCCAAGCTTGAGAACGTGCGCGGCGCATGGCAGACGCAACCCACTGGGTTCGCAGGTGGTTCGTCTGTGGCGGGCGTCGAATGCGTCCGGCTCGACGACGCCAAGCAGCCCATCGACGGCTCGGCGTACGTCATCGACGCGCAGCTGGTCTTGCTCGCCATCGGCCAGAGCAAGCTGGGCGCGTTGATCGGCGACTTGGACGGCATCGACATCGACTGGGGCAAGGTCGTCACCGACGACGGCGGCGCCACCGGTCGCGCGGGTTGGTACGCCGGCGGCGACTGCCGCAATGGCGGCAAAGAGGTGGTCAACGCGGCCGCCGAGGGCAAAGCAGCGGCCAAGGCCATCGACGCCTGGCTCACCGCCGGCAACAGCGCTGGCGACAGCGCCGGCACCACGAAGGGGGCCTGAGCATGGCTGATTTGACGACGAACTGTGCAGGCATCAAGTCGCCCAACCCCTTCTGGTTGGCCTCCGCGCCACCGGCCAACTCGGGCGAGCAGATCATGCGCGCCTTCGACGCGGGCTGGGGCGGGGCCGTCTGGAAGACCCTGG
>JBNMOZ010000341.1:0-6811 GCA_051276005.1 Bradymonadia bacterium
CGGCACCCAGTCTACGACCTGGCAGGTGGGATCGTAGGAGTCGATGCCGTGCGGGCCCAGGTTTGGCATCGCGTCCGGCGTGCCTTGATCGGCCATACCCAGGTCGGCCATGCCCAAGTCGGCGATGGTCATGTCGGCCGCGACGCCCTGGTCGGCCGCGGCGCCCTGGTCGGCCAGGGTCATGTCGCCCACGCGCATGTCGGCGGTGACCCCTGTATCGGCGCCGGACATATCGGGCGCGGTCATATCGGGATCGGTCGCGCGGGCGTCAACGGCAGCATCGACGACGGCAGCGTCCATGATGGCGGCGTCCACGACGGGACCTTGGTCGGCCAAAGGCGCGACCGGCGAGGTCTCGGCATCGCAGCCCAGACAGAACAACAGAAGAAGGAGTCGGCGCATGCACCGTTTTTAGAGCGTGCACGGTTGGCGGGTCAATACCGGTGGGGCTCAGCCAGCGCGGATTGGCCGGTGGGGCTCAGCCTGCGCTGATGAGGCGCTGCAAGATGACCTCGGTCTCGGCCATCTGTAATGCGGCGATGCGCATCGAGTCGCGGGCCTCGGGCCAATGGTTGTCGACGAGCGCCGACCATGAGCGGTTGACCCGGCGCTCGGCGCTGGAGAACGGGCTGAACAGCTCGGCGTAGCTGGCGATCCCGAAGCGCGCCTGGATGCGGCCACGGGCCTCGACGATGGGCTCGAACGCCTCGAACTGCAGGGCTTCGATGCGCGTCTTGACCGCGTCGGGCTGGCCGGCTTCGGGGAGGGGCCCCATCGCGTCGCTGATCGCTTGCAGATCGGCAGCGAGTTGGGTCAGCAGCGCGGCGAAGTCGACCGCCGGTGCGCCCTTCTTGCCCGTGTCGCTGGTGGCCTCAGCCCGCACGGCCTTGCGGCCAATGATCGCGCCGATGACCACCAGCAGCAGGCCGCCCAAGAAGGGAATCCCGCTCTGGTTGAACCACGCCGAGACGCGCTCGCCGGGGTCGGTCGGCTTGACCAGCGCGGCCTCGACCTTGGGATCGATCAGCGCCTCTTCGGCGGCCATCCACACGTCTTGCGCGATCGCGGCTTTGCCGGTCGCGTCAGAGTCCTTCGACAGGGCTGCGAACTCAGCCTTGGCCTTGGCCAGCAGCTTGGCGCGATCAGGCGCCGGCTTGGGGGCGGCCTTCTTGGGGGCCTCGCCCGACTTTGCGGCGGCCTTCTTGGCGTCGCGCTTGGCCTTGGCGGCCTTCTTGTCTGCGGCAGCCTTGATCGTTGCGGCCTTCGCGGCCTTCTTTTGGTCGGCCTCGCTGGGGCAATGCGCGTTGTTGGGCAACTTCTCGGCGACGCGCGCTTTGCAGTACGCGGTCTGGGCGTCCTTGGCGGCGGCCCCCATGACGCCGGCCTTCTTGGCGGTGGCGAGTTCAGTGCTCACGTTGGGCGCGAGGCGGGCGCCATACGAGGCCGAGAGGGCCACGCCGGCGGTCAGGACGAGCAATCCAATAGTCTTCATGTCGTCCTCCTCAACCCACCGACAGGCGGATGATGACCGCTGTCAGGCTGGTGAGTGCTTCACCGATGATGAAACCGGCCGCGATGGGCACGATGGTGGTGCCCATCCAGCGCGGGCCGAACTTCTTGGAAAGCAGGATGTTGGCCACGCAGCCCAAGCCGTAAGTGATGGTGATGTAGAGCGGCAGGTACATGGCCAGGCCGATGAGCACGCCCAGACCACCGATGGGGTAGATGCCCAGCGCCAGGCCGATGCCCGCGCCGCTGACGTACTTGTCGAGGGGGGCCGCGCCCTGCTGGAGCGACTCGATGATCGCGGCGAGCGCTGCGCCCTGCGGGGCCGAAAGGTCGGGGTTGCTTGGGCCGAAGCCGCCGCCGTCGCCCCATAACAAGTAGATGACGCCCACCGCGACCGGCACGCCGATCCAGGCCACCGAGAACTGCGCGAGCTGCTGCTTCTTGGGCAGCGCGCCGATCAGGTGACCGGCCTTGAGGTCGCTCATCATGTCGGCGCATTGGCCGATGCCGATGCACACCGCGACGCCCAGGATGATCGAGGCGACCACGTTGCCGCCCGACAGGAAGAACATGAGCGTGACGCCGATGAGCGACATGCCCGAGAGGGGCGAGATGTCGGTCATGCCGGTGGCCTGCGCGACGATCAGGCCGGCGAGGGCGAGCCAGCCCGTACCGACCGCGGCGATGAGCACGGCGCGGCCCACGCTGATGTCGGAGCTCGAGAGCATCGCTGCGCCGAAGAGCACGATGAACGCGGCGACGATGCCCGTGTAGAGCACCTTGCTGGACATCTCGTCGCTGCCTGCGCCGCTCTTGGACGCCATGGACAGGCCCTTGAGCGCGGCGCGAATGGCCGGGAAGCTGGCGATGACGCCCGAGATCGCGCCGCCGATGAGGATGCCGATGCCCATGGGGCGCAGCATGCCGAAGTAGCCGGCGTCCCAGGTCAGGAAGCCCTCGTACGCGCCCTTGCCCATGCCGTTGGCCGGGTCGAGGCCCATCTCTTGGGGGGTCGGGACCCAGCCGGCCGCGACCGCGATCGGTGAGATGACCCACCAGGCCAGCAGGCCGCCGAAGACGAAGGGCAGGCCGCCTTTGCCCGACAACAGGCCGGCGCCGATGGACGCGAAAGACACGCCGATGGCGATGGGGATGTAGGCCGGCAGCCCAACGGCGGCGCCGATGTTGAGCTCATGCGGCAGCACGTGCAGCTCGACGAGCACATGGAAGATCGTCGCAAAGCCGAAGCCGGCGGCGAGCAGCTTGAACTGACGCGCGCCCGCGCCGGGCGACTTGAGCAGCGTCGCGACCGCGATCCCCGAGGGGAAGCGCAGGCGCTCGAGCTCGATCATCTGCTTGCGCAGCGGGATGATGAACACGATCCCCAGGAATGACCCGGCGAACGCGCTCAACAAGATCGGCAGCACGTCGAAGTTCGCCGCGTCGGGGTTGGTCTCCGACAGGATGAACAGCGCGGGCAGCGTGAACGCGATCCCCGACGAGGCGTTGTTCACGCCCGACGCGATCGTCTGGTTGATGTTGTTCTCGACGATGCTGCCCTTCTTGAGGGCCCCTCGCAGAACAGCGAAGCCGAGGATCGCCGCGACGGTTGAGCCGCCCAGGCCGAAGCCGAGCTTCATGGCCACGTAGACGAACGCCGCGGTCATCACCGAGCCGATGACGACGCCGGTGACCGCCGCGGCCAGGGTGAATTCGCGATAGGGCGCTTGTGCTACCTCGGGGAGCGAGTTGGCGCCGGAGTCGGGATTGGCCATGGGCATGCCTGTGGTGGTTGATCGCCGATCAGTAACGCGCCGCCTGGGTTTGCGCAAGATTGCGGGCGCACGAACCGGCCGCCAACATAGGATTGAGGGTGCGCGAGGTGCGCGAGGTGTACACTGTGTGCCGCCGTGGCGTCTCGTGTGCGCCCAGCCGTGGAGACTGTATGCGTCCGCTTGTTCTGCTCATCTTCGCCCTCGCCCTCACCGCCAGCCTCGGCTGCGACGACGCCGACGACCCCACGCCCGACATGGGACCGGTCGAAGAGACCTTCGACGTGGCCTTTGACGCGACCGATGAGGGCGCGTTCCTCAGCGTCTGGGGCCCCACCGCTGACGAGATCTGGGCGGTGGGCGGCCAGCCCAACTCGGGCGTGATCTGGCGCTTCGATGGCACCGACTGGGCCGCCGCCGCGCCGCCCGCTGGGCCCCTGCTCAACTGGGTGCATGGCGCCGGTGACGTGCGCTGGTTCGTCGGCAATGAAGGGCGCGCCCTGCGCCGTGGCGCAACCGGCCTCTTCGAAGAGATCGACACGGGCATCGACGCGCCGCTGTGGGGCGTCTTCGCCGTCAGCCCCGATGAAGCCTGGGCGGTGGGCGGCGAGGCGGTCGACGACGGCAACCCCGACGATCCGGTGCTGGCGCGCTATCAGAACGGCGCCTGGGCACGGGTCGAGCTGCCTGAGATCGATCGCGACTTCCGCGCCTTGTTCAAGGTGTGGGGCACGGGCCCCAACGACGTCTACGCGGTCGGATCCAAAGGCGTGATCCTGCACTGGGACGGCGTCGTATGGACTCAGGAAGGCTCTGGCACCGGCGAAGATCTCATCAGCCTGTTTGGTGTCGGCGGTGACGTCGCCATCGTCGGCGGTCGCGGCAATGGCGTGCTCGCGCGCAAGACCGCCGGCGGGTGGGACACGCAGGTGATCATCGGCAACCCGGGCTTCAACGGCATCTGGATGCAGGCCGACGGCACCGCCTGGATCGCGGGCAACCGCGGATCGCTGGTCTCGATCGCGCCGGGGACCTTTGAGGCGACGCGTCACCGCAGCAATACGCGCGAAGTGCTGCACGGAATTTGGGGCTTGGCCAGCGGGCATCGCATCGCCGTCGGCGGATCGTTAGACTCTGCACCGCCCTACATCGGGGTCGTCCTCGAGACCGGGCGATGAGGCGGGGCGATGATGGGCTACGGAGACATAATGCTGAATAAAATCGGTCTATTATCGCTGCTCGCGCTGGTCGCCTGTGACGACGCTGAGGCGCCCCAGCCCGAGCCGACGCCCCCGCCGATCCCCCAGGACATCTTCGCGACCCCGGGCCAGATCGTGCCCTACGCCACCGCCGAGCAGCGGGCGACGTTTGAGCGCGGCGAGCGCGTCGCGATGCGCCAGTTCACCCCCAGCGAAGGCCTGGGGCCCAAGTTCAACGTGACCTTCTGCGCCGGCTGCCATGAGAAGCCGGTCTTTGGCGGGGGGGCCGGGCATTATCGCGACTTCTATTTGGCCGGTCAGGCCCTCGACGACGGCACGTTCATCCCCGATGGCGATCGCGGCGGGGTGTTGACGAGCTTCATGGCCGACGGCAGCCCGCGCCCACAGCCGGGCCCGCGCGCCAACGTCTTCGCGGTGCGCAACCCGATCCCGTTCTTCGGTGTGGGGCTGATCGCCGAGCTCGACGAGGACGCGATCCTGGCCAACACCGACCCCGACGACCTCGATGGCGACGGCATCTCGGGGCGCGCCAACTACGATCGCGGCTTCGTGGGGCGCTTCGGCATGAAGGCGCAGACGGTCGACATCGAGGGCTTCATTCGCGGGCCCATCAACAACCATGTTGGCATCACGAGCGATCCGCTCACGGCCGACGAGCGCGCTCGGCTGCCCGTGGCGGTGGTCGCGTTTGAAGACGACGCGCAGCTCGGCGAGGGCGCGCTGGGTCTGCGCACCCAGACGTTCCACCAAGCCGCCGCGCCGGCCGAGCCGCTGACCGACAGCGACGACGTACCCGATCCCGAGATGCTCTCGGACGACCTGTTCGATCTGGTGTCTTGGAGCATGCTGCTGGGCGCACCGCGACCGGGGCCGTCGACGGCCGAGACCGACGCAGGCGGGGCGCTGTTCGCCGACTTCAACTGCGTCGGCTGCCACGTGCCGACGCTGGCCAGCTTCCGCGGCTCGATCCCGCTCTACTCCGACCTCTTGCTGCACGACATGGGCCCCGAGTTGGCCGACGGCATCGTCATGGGCGTCGCCAAGGCGAGCGAGTTTCGCACGGCGCCGCTGTGGGGCGTCGGCGCCACCGGGCCCTACCTGCATGACGGGCGCGCGTTCACGCTCGTCAGCGCGATCGAGATGCACGGCGGCGAAGCCAGCGCCTCGCGGGACGCCTATTTAGAGGCCGCTGCGTCCGAGCAGGCCCAGGTGGTCGCGTTCCTCGAGAACCTGGGCGGCGCCGAGGTCAAGACGGCCGGGCGCGTTCTGCCCACCGACGCGATCCCCGGCGTGGGCGAGCTCGGTGGCCCGCTGCGGGCGTTGAGCGCCGATGAGAACGCCCAGTGGCTCGCCGGACGCGCCGTCTTCGATCGCGATCATGGGATGCAGGACGGGCTGGGCCCGTTCTTCAACGGCGACTCGTGCCGGGCCTGTCACTTCGAGCCGATGATCGGCGGCGCCGGGCCGCTCGGGGTCAACGTCACCCGCGCTGGTCGCATGGACGGCGACGACTTCACGACCATCCCGACCGGCAGCATCATTCACCGCTTCAACGCCGCCGGCGCCCGGCCCGAAGCCCCCGAAGACTTCACCATCTTCGAGCTGCGTCAGACGCCGACCACGTTCGGCATCGGCATCATCGACGGCCTGACTGAGGATGCGATCCTGGCGAACGCTGATCCGGACGACATCGACGGCGACGGCATCACCGGCGTCGCCCATGTGCTCGCGGACGGCCGCATCGGGCGCTTCGGCTGGAAGGCCCAAATTCCATCCACCATGGAGTTCATCGGCGACGCGATGATCGCCGAGTTGGGCTTCACGATGCCTGCCGAGCTCGACCTGGCCTTTGCGCGCAGCACCGATGATGACGACGTGCCCGATCCCGAGTTGAGCCTGGCCGAGGCCAACGCCTTGGAGTTCTTCATGAACCAGCAGTCACCCGGCGCGGCGGAGGACCACCCGACCGGCGCCTCGGCCTTCGAGCGCGTCGGCTGTGACGCCTGCCACATTCCGCATCTCGATGGCATGCAGGGTGGCCCTGCGGCCTACACCGACCTGTTGCTGCACGACGTGGCGTCGCCGGCCGGTGTGCCCGATGGCGAAGCGTCCACCACCGAGTTTCGCACCCCGCCGCTGTGGGGGATCGGCGCGACCGGGCCGTATATGCACGATGGCCACGCCGAGACGCTCGAGGCCGCCATCGAGGCGCACGCCGGCGAGGCCGAGGCCAGCGTGACGGCATACCAGGCCCTGCAGCCGGGCATGCGGTCGGAGTTGCTGCGGTTCTTGCGGGGGCTGTGATTCGGC
>JBNMOZ010000342.1:0-6759 GCA_051276005.1 Bradymonadia bacterium
CGCCGTGCATCGTCTACCTCCCATCCCGCCGGCCCTCGTCGGCTTCGATCCGCTGCTTGTCGGCGCCGCCGCGCGCTTCGAGCGAGGTGGATCGAGCCTGCATCAGCGCCCCACCCTCTGGGTGACCGCCGACGCCGAGGCGCTGCGTGCGGCCTGCCCAGACGCGAGCCCCGGCGACGATCCTGAACATTTGCATGTGGGTGACTGGCGGGTTCGTGCGGTCGACGCGCCCTATGCTGAGCTGCTCACGCAACGCCCCGTCACCCTCGATGCCTTCGGCCAACGCCCCAACGGCGCGCTGATCGACCCCCAGGGCGGCGTCGCCGATCTGCACGCCCGCCGGCTGGTGGTTCGCGGGTCATTGATCGCGCGCCCCGCCGACGTCGTCGACGTGTTGGCGCTGGCGAGCGAGCTGGCGATTACGCCGCCCAAGGCCTTGCTCGAAGAGGTGGCCGAGGGCGCCGGCAATACGCTGCGCGCCGATCGCCACCGCTTGCGACGCACGCTGACCCGCCTCTTGGTGGGCCAGCGCCCGTCCGAAGCGCTGCAATGGATGTCCGACACAGGCGTCCTGCCGCTGGTCATGCCCGAGGCGGCGGCGATGATCGGCTTTCACCGGTCGAGCCGCTTTCACCACAAGGACGTCTGGGCGCACACCTGCCAGGTCGTCAAGCAGGCCGTGCCTCGCATCACCGTGCGCTGGGCGGCGCTGCTGCACGACATCGGCAAGGTCTACACGCGCAGCTTCGGGCCCAAGCGCACCGTGCACTTCCTGCTGCACGACGAGCTGGGCGCGGTGATGTCGGAAGGCGTGCTGAATCGACTGCACTTCCCGGTCGATCAGTCGACGCGCATCGAGCGCCTGGTTCGACTGCATCTGCGCGCGAACCTGTACGTCTCAGCCTGGTCCGACGCGGCGATCCGCCGCTTCACCGCAGACGCTGGCCCCGCGCTCGAAGAGCTCTTGTTGCTGTCGCGCGCGGACGTGACGAGCAAGCGCACTGGCCGGCGCCGGCAGGCCATGTACTCGTTGTTCGAGTTGCAATCGCGGGTCGACGCCGTACGCACCGATGACGACGCCCGCAAGCCGCGGGTGCCCAAGGGTCTGGGCAAGGCGATCATCACGGATCTGGGCGTCAAACCCGGTCCCGCTATCGGCGATCTGCGCCGGCTATGCGACGTGGCTGTCCGCGAAGGGCGCCTGCCTGCTGGGCCGTCTATCGAGGAGTGCATCGCCTTTCTGCGGGCGCATGCGCAGGCCGCTTGACCTGCGCATGAGGGCATGCGCCAATCCGGCCAAAGCAGGCCCTGGTGGTTGTACCCAACCCACAGCAGACCGCATCAGGCGCCGCGCTGAATAGGGTCGACGCCATCGCGTCTGCCAACCAACTTCAAACGACTTTTCCGGGAGGCCTCGATGTCACCGCGTATATCGACAACCATCTCGTTGTGCCTCGGCGCGCTTGCCCTCGTACTGGGCGCGCCAGCGCTGGCGGATCAGCCGGCCGATCCCGTCGCGGCCCCTGCATCCGTCGCGGCCCCTGCGTCCGTCGCGGCCCCTGCGTCCGTCGCGGCCCCTGCGTCCGTCGCCGCGCCCGCATCCAAGTCCACCGTCAAGAAGCGTAAGAAGCGCAAGAAGGGCGGCAAGCTCGCCATCCGGCGCAAGCAGGTGCGCGAGTTCAAGCGCCGCGCGGCTGAAGAGAAGCGCTGGCCGCGTCGCCGCGTCGCCGACGATAAGCTGCGCCCTGTGCCGCCCTTGGGCAACGTGCCCTTCCCAGATGGCGAGGTCCTCGAGTTCAGCATCAAGATGTTCGGCGCCGAGGCCGCCAAGGCCCGCTTCGAGGTCGAGCGCAAGGGCAGCTACGGCGAACGCCCGACGGTCTCGCTGCACGCCAAGCTTGAAGGCAGCGCCTTCCTCAACAAGATTTATCCGCTCAACGACTCGCTGACGGTCCGCGTTGACGAGGGCAGCTTCCGCCCCGTCAAGAGCGACTTTCACATCGAAGAGAACGGCAAGGTCCTCGACTACCACACCGACTTCTTCCAGAAGCGCTTTCAGCTTGTCTCGACGCTCAAGCGCCGCGGCAAGACGCGCGTACGCACGTTCAAGCCCGAAGGCGTCATCTTCGACGCCCTGTCCAGCATGTACGCGGTGCGCCGCATCGACCTCACCCCTGGTTTGGCGTTCGACTACTACATCTGGGACGGCCGCCGAGAGCGCATGATCTCGGTCAAGGTCATGGGCAAAGAGCGGGTCTGGACGCCGGTGGGCTGGTTCGACGCGATGAAGCTCGAGGTCAGCACCAAGGTGACCGGCGGCTTCATCAAGAAGAAGATGCTCGATAGGCCCGCCAAGAAGGGCTTCGCCTGGATCGGCCTCGACGAAGGCCGCACGCCCATCAAGCTGGTCACCCCGACCAAGCTCGGCGACGCAGAGGTGCTGCTCGTGCGCCGCACAGTGCCCACCAAGTAGCAGCGCCGCCTCAAAGTCGCAGCGCGCACGCCTTTGGCGCTGCTCCCTGAGACTGCATCTTCGTTTTCAAAGCCGCGGTGCCCACGCCCGCTCGTCTGTGCTGCGATCCAGCCTGGGCTCTGCTCCCAGGCTCTCTTCTTGGTCTCAAAGCAGCAGCGCTCGCGCTCGGCCCTTTCAATATCCGCTGCCGGGCGCACCCACTTTCTCCGCACCGCCGCATTCGGCCGCGCCTTGCGACGCTTGGGCGCGCATGGTATCGCCATCGGCGACCTCGCCTGATTCGAAGGAGTGCTCATGGTCCGCTCGACTCGCTACGCGCTCGCGCTTGGCGTCCTCTCGCTGTGCCTCGCCGCGTCTGCCCAGGCTCGCAAGGCCAAGAAGGCCCCCGATGACGACATGCCGTCAGCCAAGGATGTCGCCGAGAAGGCCCGCGAGGTCTACACCGACCTGATGGGCAACTCGAACCCCGCCGTGCGCCGGGTGGTCTTCACTGGCCTGCTCGCCCTCGACAAGGCCGACAAGAAGGCCGCCGTCGACATGGGGCTCAAAGAGAGCGACGAGGGCATCAAGCGCGACGCGATGGGCATCGTGCTGGCCGGCCGCGATCGCAAGGCAATCGCCCGCGTGACCGGCATGGTGCAGAAGCTCATTGAGTCGGGTGAAGGCGCCGATCGCGAGCAGGGTTACGCGCTGCTCGGGGCAAACTTCAAAGACCGGCAAGCCATCAAGATGACGCGGCAAGCGACCAAGGACGGCACACCCGAGGCCCGCACTGCCGCGCGCGCCGCGCTGCTCGCCCGCGATGGCAAGCTGGCTTGGCAGGTCATCACGGCAGGTCTCAAAGAAGACGACGGCACGCCCGAGAAGACCCAGGCCCTCAAAGCTTTCTCGACGTTCAGCCACCCGCTGGCGTCGAAGTGGGCCGTGGCGCAAATGCACGACGCGGGCATGGGCGAGTTGGCCCGCGCATACTTGGTGCGCCTCAAGGATCCCAGGGCGTCCAAGCGCCTCGACAAGAGCCTGTTGAGGGCCTACGGCAAAGAGGCCGACTACCCCAACAAGGTGCGGATCGCCCAGGTGCTCGCGGGGCGCGGCCATCAAGACAAGGTCGGCAAGACGCTGCGCGGTGGCCTGCGCATCAAAGACACCGGCGTGCGCCTCGTCGCATGGCAGGGGCTGACGCATGTGCGTGACCTGGTGACGTTCGGCAAGCTGCGCGAGAAGATCCAGTCCAACGAGAAGCAAGCCGAAGCGAAGCTGGCGTACGACTGGATGGAGGCCTGGGCCAAGTCCAACGCCGAGCCCAAGGTCATCGAGCTGTTGCAGACTGTTGGTCGTGGCGATCGCCGTGAGCTGCGTCTGCGCGCCCTCGCCATCCTCGCCGAGATCGAGCACCGCGGCAGCAAGACGCTCTTTGAAGAAGCGCTCGCCGAAGGACAAGCCGAGGTCCGCCTGGCAGGCGCCCTGGGCCTCGCCGCGATCGCGAAGCCGGGCGACGAGGCCTTCATTGGCAAGAAGCTCAGCCGAGAGAAGAACCCCGCCGTCCGGCTCGCGCTGATCGACGCGCTGGCGAACATCGGCACGCCCGAGATCATCCGCTCCCTGCAGTTCGTGATCACCGCGCCCCAAAAAGAGGTCAAGCTGGCCGCCGCCAAGGCCGTCGCCAAGACGGGCAGCCCCAAGGCGGTCACGCTGTTGGGTTTGAACAAGCGCGCGCCTGACCTCGAGCTGCGCTTTGTGATCTGGCAAAGCCTGCTCAAGCTCAAGCCCGACAGCCTCGCCGAGTTCAAGTCTGGCGCGCTGTCATGGCTCACGACTGATCACATCGAGGCCCTGGGCAAAGATGCAGGCATCGGCCTCGACGTGCTCGCCTTCATCGCGACCGCCGGCAGCGACGAGCAGCGTCTGTACGCTGTCAACGCCATCGAGGCCCGCGGCGATAAGGCCGCCACTCGGCTGCTGGCCCTGACGCAGAACGAGCGTAACCCCGACACCGCCGCCAGCGCCTTGATCGCCCTGGCCAAGCTGCGCAAGTCGGCGTCCATCGGCACCTATCGCGGCGCCATCAAGAGCGCGCATGGCGAAGTGCGCGCCGCTGGCTACGAGGCGATCGGCACATACGGCCCGCGTGCGCTGCTCGAGACCGTGCTGATCGGCGTCGCTGATAAAGACCCCTTCGCCCGCGCGCAGGCCACCATGGCCGCGGTGAAGCTGGCCAACAAGGATAGCTGAATCCTGTGATTCGACTAGAAGGCGTCAGCAAACGCTTCGGCCCCAAAGCCCTCTTCGAGGATGTCGACTGGCACATCAAACCCGGCCAATCGCTGGGTCTGATCGGGCCCAACGGCGCCGGCAAGACCACCCTCATCCGCATCATCACCGGCGAAACCGGCTCTGACAGCGGTGAGGTGCGTTTCACCCGCGGCGTCAGCATGGGCTACCTGCCGCAGGAGATCGCCCAGCTGGGCGGCACCGGGGTGCGCGAAGAGGCCCGCAAGGGCATCAAAGAGGTGCTCCGAATTCGCGAAGAGCTGCGCGTCGCCGAGGTGGGCTTGGCGACGAACGCCGACGCCGAGGCGATGGCCGCGTATGCCGAGCTGCAGTCGGAGTACGACGCCCTCGACGGCTTCAGCGCCGACGCCCGCGTCGACGAAGTCCTGCAGGGTCTGGGCTTCAAGCGCGACGACTTCGAGCGCGATTGCGGCGAGCTGTCCGGTGGCTGGCAGATGCGCGTCGCGCTGGCCCGGCTGCTGTTGACGCGCCCCGATGTGCTGCTGCTCGATGAGCCGACCAACCACCTCGATCTCGAGTCGGTGGTCTGGCTTGAGAACTTCCTGACCAGCTTCCCGGGCAGCCTCGTCTTCATCAGCCACGACCGCCGCTTCCTCAACCGGCTGTGCAGCCACATCGCCGAGTTGGCCCCAGACGGCGTCACCGTCTACACCGGCAACTTCGACGCCTATCTGGTGCAGGTCGAGGAGCGGCAGTTGCTGCTGGAGCGGCAGCAGCAAAACCAGCAGAAGCGCATCGCCGAGCTCGAGCGCTTCGTCGACCGGTTCAAGGCCAAGGCCTCTAAGGCCAAGCAGGCCCAGAGCCGCGTCAAGATGCTTGAGAAGATCGATCGCATCGAGCTGCGCGGCCGAGAGCGCACGATCGACTTCGCGCTGTCTCCCGCCCCGCACAGCGGGCGCGTCCTCATGACGCTGGAGAACATCGAGCAAGCCTACGGCGACCTGCGCATCTATCAGGGGCTCGATGTCGAGCTGCTGCGCGGGCAGAAGGTCGCCCTGGTTGGGCCCAACGGCGCCGGCAAGAGCACCCTTCTCAAGCTGTTCGCCGGGGTCGTGCCCTACCAGCGCGGCCACCGTACGCTGGGCCATAAGGCGAAGCTGTACTACTTCGCGCAGCACCAGATCGAAGTGCTCAACCTCGACAAGACCGTGCTCGAAGAGGCCACGGCCGACGCCGACTTGCTGCCGCAGAAGGTCCGCTCGATCCTGGGGGCGTTCCTCTTTGGCAAGGACGCGGTCAAGAAGCAGGTGCGGGTGCTTTCAGGCGGCGAGAAGAACCGCCTGGCGCTGGTGAAGATGCTGATGACGCCGGCGAACCTGCTGCTGCTCGACGAGCCGACCAACCACCTCGACATGGCCAGCCGCGCGGTGTTGCAGTCGGCGTTGGCCGCGTACGACGGCACGATCGTCTTCATCAGCCACGATCGACACTTCATCGATGCGGTCGCCGATCAGGTGTGGGAGGTCGAGGGCGGTCGCGTCACGCCGTTCTTGGGCAGCTACTCCGAGTACCAGACGCGCATCGCCCGTGGCGATCGACCCGAACCGCTGCCGTTGCACGGCGGCACGCGTCTGCCCAAGCGCGCGCAGGCTGTCGAGGCGGATGCGCCGGTCGCTGCGCCCAAGCAGGGCAAGGAAGCCCGCCGAGCCGAGGCCGAGGTGCGCAAGCAGCGGGCGGCCGCCACGCGAGGCCTATCGAAGGCCGCCGACAAAGCCGAAGAGCATGCGATGGCGCTCGAGGGCAAGCTCGAAGTCCTGCGCGCGCTGCAGGGCGATCCGGCCCACTACGACGATCCGGTCGCGGTGCGCGAGACAGCGCAGACTGTGGCGGCGTTGGACGAGCAGCTCGAGTCGGCATATGCCGCCTGGGAGGCCGCAGGCGCGGCGCTTGAAGAGGCAGAAGCGCAGTTCGAATAGGACTGCTGCAGCCCCCAGGCCCCTCATGCAGCGGACCGAGAGCAGCGGGCCGAGAGCAGCGGGCCGAGAGCAGCCCCG
>JBNMOZ010000343.1:0-6752 GCA_051276005.1 Bradymonadia bacterium
GCCGCGCCACCGGCGACGTCGACGTCGATCTGTCGGCCGTGATGTACGACCCCGACTGGGGCTACCTCGAGCACATCAGCTACACCAACCTGAAGTCGGCGAAGTACCAGTCATTCCACAGCGGCGACATCACCGAGGCCCCCGACGGCGCCTGCGAGTTCATCGACCTCGACATCGACTCCATCGTCAAACATGGCGGGCGCTACGTGGTGATGTCGGTGCTCAGCTATGGCGGTCACCTGTTCAGCCGCATGCCCGAATGCCACGCCGGCTGGATGATGCGCAGCGCCCCCGGATCTGGCGAGATCTTCGAGCCCAAGACCGTGGTCGATAAGCTCGACATCATCTCGCCGACCCGCGTGAGCGTGCCGGTTGTGCTCGATCTGGTGAAGCGCCAGCTGATCTGGGTCGACCTGGGGCTCAAGTCGGAGCCGCGGTTTCACATCAACATCGAAGCGAACGAGCGCAGCATGAGCCAGATGGGCCTGGCGATGACCACCTTGGTCAAGCCAACGCTGCTGGATCTGTTTGGGCTGCATGTGGCCGCGCGGGGCGAGCGGGTGGCGACGCGCGACGCCGCGGATGAGGTCTTCGACGTGGCGAGTGGGCTGCCGTTCGCGATCGAGGAGAACGTGACGGCGTATCTTTGAAGGCCGAGGCGGTCGGATCACTCTGACAGCGACGCTCTAGTCCGCGCTACGCCGCGCGGCGGGTCTCATCTTCGTCGGCCAGGTACTTCATCAGGCAGCGCTTTGGCGGGCGCGTGATCACCGTGATCTTGCTGGTGAGGATGTCGTCGTCGCCGTTCTCAAACCACAGCAGGCAATCGACCTCGGCCTTCGCGAGCGGCTCGAGGCCCTTGGGCGTGCTGCGGACCGCGCCGAAGAGGCGCTTGCCCACGGCCGGGTGGTCCATGCGCCAATGGCCGCTCCATAGATCGCGCACACCGACGCACATGCGATCACGCAGGTGGTACTCGGTGTTCTGCGTGACATAGAGGTGATGGCGGCGGCGCTCGCGACCCAGGTACTCATTTGCGGCAGCGTGCATGCAACCTCCGGCGTGGACGGCATTTTCTAGTCTCGCTCAGAGGCTAAGTCGAAAACTGTCCTTGCGCAAAAAAACGCCCGCATGAAGAGTCGTCGCGACGATCAAAGGGGTGAGCATGACCGATTCAACCAGGCCGCTAATGACCGGCACCGTGGCCGACATTTCGGGCGCCATTGGCAACACGCCGTTGGTGCGCCTCAACCGGCTCGCGGCGGGCCTCAAGGCCGATATTTACTGCAAGTTGGGCTTCTTGAACCCGGGCGGCTCGGTCAAAGACCGCATCGCGCTGCAGATCATCAACGAGGCCGAAGCGTCGGGTGAGCTCAAGCCGGGCGGCACCATCGTCGAGGCGACCAGCGGCAACACCGGCATGGGCCTGGCGATCATCGCGGCGACGCGCGGGTACAAGTGCATCTTCGTGATGCCCGACAAGCAGTCGATGGAGAAGGTCAAGGCGCTGCGGGCCATCGGCGCCAAGGTGATCATCACCCCCACCGCCGTCGAGCCCGAGGATCCGCGCAGCTACTACTCGGTGAGCACCCGGGTCGCGCGCGAGACGCCGAACTCGTTCTACGCGAACCAGTATCACAACCCCGCCAACCCCACGGCCCACTACCTGTCGACCGGCCCCGAGATCTGGACCCAGACCAACGGCGAGATCGACGCCTTCGTGGCGGGCCTGGGCACCGGCGGCACCATCACGGGCACCGGCCGCTACCTCAAGGAGCAAAAGCCCGAGGTGCAGCTCATCGGCGCCGACGTGAAGGGCTCGGTCTACTACGACTTCTGGAAGTCGGGCGAGGTCGTCGACGCGCACAGCTACCTGGTCGAAGGCATCGGCGAAGACTTCTTCCCGAGCACGGCCGACCTGTCGATCATCGACCGCATCTATCAGATGAGCGACAAGGAGTGCTTCGACACCACCCGCGCGCTGGCCCGCATGGAGGGCATCTTCGCCGGCGGCAGCTGTGGTGCAGCGGTCAAGGCCGCGATCCAGTACGCCGAAGAGATCGACCGTCACGCCAACATCGTCGTGCTGCTGCCCGACACCGGCATGCGCTACCTCAACAAGGTCTACGACGACGACTGGCTGCGCGAGAACGGCATGCTCGATCCCGAAGAGGGGTTGGGCACCATCCGCGACCTGCTCGGCGGCAAGCCGGCCGACGTCTACACCGTCCAGCAAGACGCCAAGGTGCGCGACGTCATCGCCTTGATGAAGGAGAAGGGCATCAGCCAGGTGCCCGTGATGGACGGCACCCAGCTGGCCGGCATCGTCAATGAATCCAAGCTCTTGGACAAGCTGTTCACCGACGGCGAAGAGGGCCTCAACGCCGACGTCGCCAGCGTCGCCACCGACGCCTTCGAGGTCGCCGACCCCGACGCGCCGGTGGGCCTGTTCAACCACCTGTTCAGCCAGGGCAAGGTCATCATCGTGTGGGAGCGCGGCGAGATCCGCGGCCTGATCACCAAGATCGACGTGATCGATTACCTCGCACATCGACGGAGGGTTTCATGAGCAACGACGACACCAGAGACACGCAGCCGTGGCAGAAGGTTGCGCCCGCGCATCGCTTCGAGACGCTGGCGATCCACGCCGGCCAGTCGCCCGATCCGACCAATGGCGCCGTCAACGTCCCGGTGTACTTCACCAGCACCTTCGCGCAGTCGGCGCCGGGTGTGACGCAGGGCTATGACTACAGCCGGGTCAACAACCCGACGCGCTTCGCTCTGGAGCAGAACCTGGCCGCCCTCGAAGGCGGCACCCACGGCATCTGCTTCGCGAGCGGCTGTGCGGCGACGGCGGCGTTGGCGCATTGGATGGGCCCCGACTCGCATATGGTCGTCTGCGACGATGTGTATGGCGGCACCTACCGCATGTTCACGCGCGTCTTCGAAGAGGCCCGCCGCAGCTTCACGTTCTGCGACTTGACCACCGATGGGTGGCTCGATTCGGTGCAGCCGAACACCAAGGCCATCTGGATCGAGACGCCGACCAACCCGCTGCTCAAGCTCATCGACATCGAGGCCGTCGCGAAGGCGGCCCACGCGCGCGGCATCACGGTCATCGTCGACAACACGTTCGCGTCGCCGTACTTCCAAAAGCCCTTCGAGCTGGGCGCCGACGTGGTCGTGCACTCGTGCACCAAGTACTTGGGCGGCCACAGCGACGTGGTCATGGGCGCCGTCATCACCAACGATGACGCCATCGCCGAGAAGCTCCGGTTCATCAACAAGACCACCGGTGGCACGCCGGGCCCGATGGACTGCTTCCTGGTGTTGCGGGGCACGAAGACCTTGCCCGTGCGCATGGACCGCCACGCCGCGAACGCCGAGAAGATCGCGGCCTGGTTGGCGGTCCACCCCAAGGTGGAGAAGACCATCTTCCCTGGGCTGGAGAGCCACCCGCAGCATGAGTTGGCCAAGCGCCAGATGAGCGGCTACTCGGGCATGATCAGCTTCGTCATCAAGGGCGGGCTGCCCGCGGCCAAGACGTTCCTGAGCGCGGTGAAGGTGTTCACCCTGGCGGAGTCATTGGGCGGCGTAGAGTCGCTCATCGAGCACCCCGCGATCATGACCCACGCCAGCGTGCCGGCCGAGATCCGGGCCGAGCTGGGCATCAGCGACGGGTTGATTCGCATCAGCGTGGGCATCGAGCATGTGGACGATCTCATCGCTGATTTGGACCAGGCCTTCGAGGCCTGATCGGGGGCCTGAAGTACAGTCGGCGTACGCTGACTGGCTCGAACATCCCCTTCACACCCACCTCGAGCGTGCACGCCTGACCCTCGGTACCGGGCACACTGAACTGATGCGCTCCCTCGAAGCGTGGCACCCGATTCTCGGAGTGATCGCGGTAGACGCGCTGCCGTTCGGCGATCGATCCACCATATCGCGCAAGCAGGTCCGCGTAGCGCAGCGACACCGTCGCCGAGCGATAGCCGATGTGGCCCTGCGGATACCCCTGCGCGGGCATGCCGAGGGTGGTCGAGAGCCAGCCACGCGCCTTGACCGACAGTGGTTTGCCCTCCACGCACGTCTGTTCGATGGCCTCGAAAGCCGAACGCGTCGACGGCGAGAGCGCTCCTGATGGGTGCGCGGGCTGGGTGTACTGCGGGCCGCGATCGACCTTCAGTTCGTACAGCGCGTCCCTCACGAAGATCGCGTCGGCGGTGCAGGTGCGACCGATCTGGTCAAAGGGCGGCGCGTGTCGATAGCTGCGCCGCGTGCCCTTGGGTTTGGGCGGTCCAAAGATGGTGTCGAGCTGCGCTGGCCGGATCGTCTGCTTGAACAAAGCACTGACGCCGGTCTGAGTCCGCGACGCAAAGATGCCCGCGGCGCGAAGCACATCGTCTTCGGAAAGGCTGGGCGGCTCGGTGCCCTGGGCCAGGCGCTGAATCCGTTCGACGTCGTTGAACCACGCATGTGTACACAGTTTTTGCAGCCCAGCGGCCCGCTCAGGCTCAAGGCAGTGCGCGTCGCGGACGGGCCGGACGGTGGCGCGCGTCGTCTTGAAAAAGCGGACCATGCTGATTGGGTTCGAGTGGGCGCCCACGGCGATCCCGCAGGCCCCATTGGGTGCTTGGACCGCGTTGGGATAGCGCCACTCTTGGCCAACGACCACCGGTTCGCCCAGCACCGCTGCCAAAGTCTGGGTATCGATCGGCGTGTTGAGATAGTCCTCAGTGTAGGTGTCGGCGGGCGCCCTCGGTGCGGGCGGCTGCACGCGATTGATCGGGCGCTTCGACGGGAATCCTGGCGCATGAATCTGAGCACAGCGGCGCACGAGGCGCTGGATCTCGATCTGGGATGCGCACCGCTGCTGCTGCATGAGCGCGTCGATGGGTGTGTCGATGGGCGGTGAAGCGACGAACGACAATACGAGCAGAGCGATCATCGTTCCCTCCCAATCAGCTTGATGACCTCGTCAGTGTTCTCATGCGCCTCGCGCTCATCAGGCAGGTTCTCGTAAGCCGTGTGCGCCTCCGCGGCCTCTTGCTCTGCCGCACCGTGACGCCGATCATAGTCAGCCTGGACGCTTTTGGGGACGCTGCTGCGACCCTGCATGCGCGCCCGTTCATCGTCGAGCGCCCACAACGCTTGCCGGGCCAGCTTGTTGCGAAACTGCGCCTCACGGTAGCAGTCGGCGGCCGCGCCGAAGTACAACTCGAACCAGTATCGCCCGTCGCCCGCGAGCGACGGCTGTCGACACGCCGCGGCGATGATCGCCAGCGGCGGCACGTTGGCGCCGTTTCGCGTCAACCATCTTGCGAGCGTTGATGAATCCGCTTGAGGCATCAGGGCCGCGGCGGCTCGCAACGCGTCGAAGTACTGCTCGGCGTGGCGGGCCTCGTGATAGACGGTGCCGAGCAGCCGCACTCGCAGGCTCGGCTGATGAAAGGCCGCCTGGTTTACGCGCAGTTGCCACACCGAGGCGTCGAACCGCCCGAGGGTGCTCAGCGGCCCGAAGTGGATCGGCGCGATCGGCACCCCCGAGGCGCGCATGACTGCGCCAACCTCAGCGGCGATCCGCTGCTCGTCAGCAGCCCGCTCGGCCGCTGACGCGCCTACGGTGCTCATCGCAGCGGCGCCCATCGCGAAGCCGACCTGTTGCTCGGCGTCGATCAACTCGGCAGATTGTCCGTACGCAGCGGCGCTGGCGGGGTCGAATCCGGATGCTGCGCGGGGCGGTAGGTGCTTTTTGCACGTGATGGGGATGGCGTGTTTGTGGTCCATGCGGCACCTCGGCGTCGGTGGGGGTCATGCCTCCCCATCGGTCGCGATCGGTGCGTGTCGCAGATTTTCTTCAGAAAGTTGGTCTGCGGCTCTCAATCCAGAGGGTCGACTGTCAGAACGAGAGC
This sequence comes from Bradymonadia bacterium, assembly GCA_051276005.1. Lineage (GTDB taxonomy): Bacteria > Myxococcota_A > Bradymonadia > UBA7976 > UBA1532 > JBNMOZ01. The sequence continues at coordinate 5,913 of JBNMOZ010000343.1, forward strand.
ATCCAGGTGGGCGGGATCGACGTGCTCTGGACGATCGGCGCGATGGACGCGCTGAATCGAAATCCGAAGGTGTCGAAGGCCGTCACAACCGCGTCCATGACTCGGTCGCCTGACGCGACGGAGACGCTGACCACCGGGTCAAAACCACCGCCGAAGAGCGCCTGCTGAGAAAAGACCAGCTCAGGTATATCCGCCCGATACTGCGGTACGCCGCGATACATGCAGGTCGTCGGTCGAGTCGGCCGCGTATTCGGAAAGGCGATCTGGCCGAACGTCCTCAGCAGGTCACAAAGAGCGGGCGCATCATAGCTGCCTGCGGGCAAGACCGAGGCAAGATAGGAGTTTTCGGACGGTCGGACGACCAGCACATCGCCGGCGAGGACCTCCCATGTATACGACGCGTATTGTCCCTCAAGGTCGGTGGCGAGCGCAGCCAAGCTGCTGTAGGACCCCGCTAAGCTGTATGCACCAATTGAATCCAGCCCAGGCTGATACTCGACGAGTACGGCCGGCGATACGCCGAGCGAGGTGTGCACCGCCTTCTTGAGGCGCTTGGCGACTTCATCGAGTGCCAGGCCACTCCCGGGCTCAACCGTCATTGGCTTGGAAACAAGCAGGCCCCGAGCAGCAGTGCCGCCGCTCTTTGAGCATCCTGAGGTCACGCATGACAGGATGATGAAGACGAGTATCAAGCGCATCTCATGCCTCCTCAACCGACTGCTCAGATCCACCCCGCCAACGCAGCCTGCACCCGCGCATCGGCCGCGGCCGCGATCCGGATCGTCCCCGCGTCGATCGGCACCTCATCCTCAACCGCCGTCAGCCCGATCGTCTGGCTCA
>JBNMOZ010000344.1:0-6748 GCA_051276005.1 Bradymonadia bacterium
AGCCGAGCTGCCCGACGCCGACTGACCGACGGCGACACACGGCTGGCACCGCTTGGCCCACACTCGGGCCAACACCCGCAGGAGCTCTGAGCTCAACGGCTTCAGATGTGTGTCAGGCCAGGGTCAACCGGATGCAATTATAGCGCAAAGTGATCCTGGTGATGAATCACTCACCGGATCGGTCTTTGCTATTCCTTGGGCAAAAAAAGGGTGCATGCAAATACTACTCGACGACGCACACGCGACGACGGTCCTGGCCGGTTCCGGAGTTCGGGTTCTTCTGTTCAACGGCCTCACAGATTCCGAGACGAACGTCGCCCGATTTTCACAAATCCGCTGGCCAGCCGGCATGACGGCTGCGGTCGTGCGCACCCACTTCGCGCCCATCACCACCGCACGCTACGGCGTCACCCGGACGCCCGCGGTCGGTGCGATCCTCGATGGCCATCTGATCGTCATGGAATACGGCACGGACCCCCGCGCGGCGGCGGTGCGTGCCGTCGCTCGCGCCCGCGCCGGGCCGGCGTGCGCCCCTGTCCGCCACACGGGCTGATCCGACCATCTGATCCGACCATCTGATCCGACCATCTGATCCGACCACCTGGTCCGACCATCTGATCCCACCATCTGGTCCGACCATCTGATCCCACCATCCGATGAGCGCCCGACTCTGCTACTCTCCGCCGGTCTAGAGACCCATGGAGTATCGATGGCTGGCGATTTGACCGGACAGACTATCCTCGTGACCGGCGCAAACACCGGCATTGGCCGAGTCAGCGCCGCCGACTTTGCCTGCCGCGGCGCCCATGTTCTGATGGCCTGTCGCTCAGCCGACAAGACCCTGCCCGTGGTCGACGAGATCCGCGCCGAGGCCGGCCATGACAACGTCGAGTTCATTCCCCTCGACTTGGGCGATCTGGCCAGCGTGCGCGCCTGCGCAGCCGCCATCAACGCGCGCCCCGAGCCACTGCATGTGCTGCTGGCCAACGCGGGCGTCGCGGGGCACCACGGCGTCACCACCGACGGCTTCGAGTTGGCCTTCGGTGTCAACCACATCGGCCACTACCTGCTCATTCGGCTGCTGCTCGACAAGCTCAAGGCGGCCGCGCCAGCGCGCATCGTCATCGTCTCAAGCCGCGCCCACTACAAGGCCAATGGCGTCGACTTCGACGCCGCCCGCGAGGCCACCCAGAGCACCACTGGCATGCCCGAATACCAGGTCTCCAAGCTGGCCAACACGCTGACCGCCAAGAGCCTGGCGATTCGTCTCGAGGGCACCGGCGTGACGACCTACAGCCTGCATCCGGGGGTGATCGCGTCAGACATCTGGCGCAACGTGCCCGGACCGGTGCGCTGGCTCATGAAGCTCTTCATGCAGAGCGTCGAAGACGGTGCCCGCACCCAGATTCACTGCGCGACCTCGCCCGACGTCGCGACTGAGTCTGGCCTCTACTACGACAAGTGTACCCCCAAGACCCCCAGCCGGGTCGCCGACGACGGCGCCCTGGCCGAGGCCTTGTGGACGCGCTCCGCCGAGTGGGTCGATCTCGAACCCTGATCATCGATTGATCGCCCCATCGCTGCCCTCGTCGCTGCCCCCGTCGCTGCCCCCCGTTGCCCAGGAGACCCACCATGCTCAAAGCCAAAGTCTTCGTCGACTTGCCCAGCCAGGATCTCATGCGCCGCAAGGGGCCCATCGAATGGGTCCGCTCGCTCTTCGGCGCCGATCTCGACCTGCGCACCGGCAAAGAAGAGCTGACCGTCAGCGCCTTCGCCCTCGTGCAGGGCCTGGTCGATGCGTTTGGCTCGACCAAGCTGGCCGGCTCACAGAAGTACTCAGGGTTTGGCAAGTCTGGCGGCATCGTCAACGCGATCTCGCTGCTGGTCGACAAGCGCACCGTGTACCTCGACGCCGACGACGTCGATGACGACCTCGACGAGATGGCCGAGGCCGCACAGACGGCCGGCGTCTTCGATCGGCCGTTCAAAGAGATGCACCTGGTGATGACCCATAAGGTCGTCGGGCTGCACGTCATCTTTGACGTCGCGATCCAGAACAGCGTGCTGGTGGGCGAAGACGAGATGGAGATCATCCTCTCGGCCCGCGTCGAAGACCTGCAGATCAGGCCGGGCGAGTCGGCAAAAGACTACGGCACCCGCGTCAAAGCCTTCACCAAAGACCCCGACGCGATCGAGGGATACCGCCTCGCGCTCGACGGCGTCGCCCGGGCGCTGGCAGACCGCATGCGGGTCTCATTGGTGGGCAGCAAGGTGCGCGTCGAGGGCGCTCGCATCGAAATCATTCGGCCGAACCAGACCCAGGTTGGCCGCATGCGGACCCTGGGCTTCAAAGACAAGGTCAAGCAGCCGACCTATCGCCCGGCGCCCACGCGGCGGCGGCGCGGGGCATACGCCGATCCCTTCTTCTACTACTACTACGACCCCTACTACGACTTCATGAGCCTCATGCTCGTCAGCGCCATCGTGCACGACATGGCCTGGCACTCGCCGATGGTCCACGTCGTCAGCCCCAACGGGGACGCCCTGTTTACGGGTGACACGGTCGACTCGACGACGGCGAGCATGGACGGCTGGGATCCCGACGACGCGGTGGGCTTCGACGAGACCGGCGACCTGCAAGTCGACGACTCGATGCCTCAAGCTGATGTGGATGGCGATCCGGTCGAGGCCGGCATGGATGCCGACGGATCCAACCTGGATCATGGTGGCGGCTGGGACGGCGACAGCGGCTGGGACGACAGCGGCGGCGACACGTCGAGCTGCGGTACGTCGTGCTCGTCGAGCTGCGGATCGTCTTGCGCGTCTTGCTCGTCATGCGGCGGCTGCGGCGGCTGCGGTTGAGACGACGGCGTCGCAAATTCGGCAGGTTGGCCGCCACAGCTGAAGTGACCTTAAAAGACCCTCACTGTCTGGATTTCCGTTCCGACTCTCTGGAACACTCTCGCTACATAGACCGCGCGCCGGGGATGAGCGCGCAAGGAGCAGACCGCATGCAACCACGATATCTCTTCGCCGCAGCGCTCGCCTTCGGCGGCCTGATGGCCGACGCCATCGCGCGACCCGCCTACCCGGGTCGCATTCCGACGCCGTTCTCGTGCTCGACGTGCCACTTCGCCGCTGGCGGTGCTGGCCCGCGCAACCCGTTTGGCCTCGACTTCCCGGCGAACGGCCACACCTGGGCCGGCGTCTGCGAGCTCGACTCGGACGGTGACGGCTTCACCAATGGTGAGGAGCTGGGCGATCCGCTGTGCATTTGGGGGCCCGGTGACCCGCGTCCGGATTTCGAGGCGACGCGCACCGGCGACGACACGGACTTCCCAATGGGGCCGCCCCCGGAGCCCGAAGCACCCGAGCCCGAGGCGCCCGAGCCTGAGGCGCCCGAGCCCGAGGCGCCCGAGCCCGACGCGCCCGAGCCCGAGGCGCCCGAGCCCGATGCGCCCGAGCCCGATGCGCCCGAGCCCGATGCGCCCGAGCCCGATGCGCCCGAGCCCGAAGCGCCTGGTCCTGAAGCGCCCGAGCCCGAAGCGGCTGGCCCCGAAGCCCCCGAGCCGGACTCGCCGGAGCCCAGCCCGACGGCTGACATGGGTGTCGACGGCGGAGGCAGTGGCGACTCGGACGATGACGGCTGCAACGCCAGCGCCGGTGCCGGCGGCTCGGCCGCGCCGCTCTTCGGCCTCGGTGCCCTCTTGCTGGGTCTGCGCCGCCGCCGTCGCTAGCATCTAGACCGGCTCCCGGTGCTTGACCCGAACGTCTGTTCGGGCGACACCGAGGCATGCATCGCACCCACCTGATCGCGCTCCTCGACGCGCACCGCGCCACAGACGACGCCGAAGCTTCCGACGTGGCCCATATCAAGCGCTTCGTCGCGGACCATTCGGACTGCTTCGGCAAGACCAACCCACGCGGACATATCACTGGCTCCGCCTATATCGTCGATTCGGCGGGGCGCTTTTTGATGACGCATCACGCGAAGCTGGGCCGGTGGCTTCAGGTGGGCGGTCACTCCGATGCGCACGAACACGATCCGCTGCAGACCGCGCTGCGCGAAGCGGTCGAAGAGTCGGGCCTGACCGACCTGCGACCGCTCAGCGCGGCGCCCATCGACATCGACGTGCATCGCATCCCCGAGCGGCGTCGGCGGCCCGTTGGGCAACAGGCGTCGGGTGTGGTGGAGGCGGCGCATGACCACCTCGACGTGCGGTATGCGCTGATCACGGCCACGCCCGAGGCGATCTGCATCACGCCCGAGAGCACCGACCTGCAGTGGTTTGCGTTTGAGGCGCTTGCTGCGCTGGATCTGGATGCAGCCTCGATGCGCGCGGTGCGCAAGGTCAGGCGATTGCTTGAGGCTGCGCCGACGCCCGCCTGACTATTTGAGCTCGTCGAGCAGGCGATCCAACTCGGTCCGAAGCTGGGTGGGCAGACCGGTCTTCTTACCGGGCAGCGCGTCCAACCGCGCCTTCTCAGTCTGGGCGACTGTGCGCGCCTCACGCCGCTTCGGCCGGGGCTTTGCCCGCAAAAGGCGCGCGTGCCTGAGCCCCGCGACGCTCGCATCCAGCTGCGCTCGGCGGCCAGGCTCTTCGCCCTTCAACCGCGCAAGCGCGAGCGTGTAAGCCTCGGCCGCCGCCGCCTTCGACTCGACCATGCGATCGATGCGCCCCAGCACGTGCGCGTGGTTGCCCAAGGCGATGAGCAGCACGCGCTGGTGGTCCAGTGCCGTGCGCGCCAGCTTGACGGCCTCGGCATACGCAGCGATCGCCTTATCGTTGCGCCCCGCGGCCGAGTGAAACGCACCCAGTCGATTGACCGCCCGCACCAGATCGGCCTTGAGGGCGTCTTCTTTCGCGAAGCGCTTGGTCAGCGCCAGTCGGGTCGCGATCGCCGCCTCGTAGCTCGCCAAAGCGTCGACGTCGCGCCCCGCCTCGGCGTGCAGCTCGGCCACCCGCCCGTGCCATTGGGCCAGGCTTGAGTCGAAGCTGCGGTTCTCTGGCGTGAGCGCGCGCTGCTGCTCCAATAGAACAACCGCACGTTGTGCCAGCTTCAGCGCCTCGGGCACCTTGAGCCGATATGCGACCTGCGCAGCGCGACCCACCAGGCCCGCCGCAGACGCGAGGGCCGAGACCGGATCTTTACCGCCCAGGGTGGCGTCTTCGGCGTGCTTGGCGGCCTGTCGCAGCGCGGCGCGCGCGTCGATGGTGGCCTCGGCCTTGGCATGCGCTTGGGCGGCGTCGGTCCAGGTGGAGGCCAGCAGGGCCAGCACCGAGGCCCGGGCCGGCAAGATCACATGTGCCTCTTCGATGGCCTCAGCCGCCCCACTCAGCGCCCCGGCTGCGCCCGCCGCGTCGTCGTGCGCCATGCGAAACGTACCCAGCTCGCGGGCCGCCTTGAGCAGATCGACGCGGGCGCGCGGGTCGTTGCGATCCTGGTCGAAGAGCGCCCGCGAATAGGTCAGCGCTTCTTCGAACAGGCCCCTGGCTTCGGGCTTGCCCAGCCGATTGCCCGCGTTGGCCAGACGCCGCAGCACCACAATTCGGCTGCGCAACAACGCCACGTCGTTTGGTCGCGTCGCGAGCCCGTCGTCCAAGGCCGACCGGGCGCGTCGCAGCTTCAGCCAGACGCCCGGCAGGTCCTTGCTGATGACCGCAGAATCAGCCTCGGCCAACGCCGTAAGGGCCCGATGTGAAGGATCGTCCAGCCGTCCGACCGTTTGCGCGTCGCGCTCGCCCATCTTGTGCTTGAGCCAGAACGTGCTGGCCAGCACACCGGCGATGCCGATGAGCAGCAGCAGGCGCATGCGGGTCTGTTGGGTCTCGCGCTTCGCCGCAGCGACGCGCAGCTCCGCTTCGCTCAAATCCGACGCGTCGAAGGGCTCGGTCAAGCAGGCCACCGCCAGACATGGGTCTTGACCGCGGCCGGCCCATCGGTCGGGAAGTCGACCGCCGGCGGGCAGACGCGCTCGAGGACCACGCCCTCGGGCACGGCGCTCGAGACCAGGTGCACCAGCTTGCCCGGGCTGATCCGCCGATGATTCGTTGCCGCCCACAACATGCCGCCAGGCCGCACGAGCGGTGCCGCCAGACGCACCAACTCTGGATAGTCATTGGCGGCCGACCAGCGCTTCTTCTTCTTGCCCACGCTGGTGCTTGGCGGATCGAGGATCACGAGGTCGAACTGCTCCCCACGCTTGCGTAGACGCCGGATCCAATCGAACACGTCACCGTAGATTCGGTCATGCCCCGCGGGATCTATCCCATTTGCGACAAGCGCGGGCGGGATACGTTCCAACCAAGTCCGCGAGAGATCGATGCTGACCGTCTCGGCGCCGGCGCAGGCCGCGGCCACGGAGAAGCCGCCCGCGTGCGCAAACGTGTTCAAGATGCGCATACCAGCGGCGTTCTTTCGCAACCACGCGCGCTGCGGTCGTTGGTCCAAGAAGAGCCCCGTGGAGAGCTGTGGCCCAAGCAGAGCGAGGTGGTTGACCCCCGCCTCGATCACCGGCAAATCAGCCGGCGCGGCCTCGCCGTCGACCAGTTGAGGGCCGGTCTGCTGACCCTGCGAGCGATCTGCCCCGGCGTCGACGCGATACACGCCGCGCAGGCCCTCGGGCAGCGGCCCATCGCTGCCCGCTGCGGCCTGCACCCAGCCCCAATCGCCGTAGCGATCGACGATCCAGCCGTCATGCCCATCGGCGGCCCCGTTGCAGGTCCGATAGCAGGTCGTTGCCGAG
>JBNMOZ010000345.1:0-6747 GCA_051276005.1 Bradymonadia bacterium
CTACGACAAGGTCGGCATCGGGGTGCCCGAGGACGGCATCGAGGCGCTCGCGTCCGAGCTGTGTGGCGCCGACCTGTCTGGGTTCTTCGACGAGGCCATCCGAGGCACTGAGGATGCGCCGATCGCCGAGCTGCTCGCAGGCGTCGGCGTCGACTTCGGTCTGCGGCCGCAGTCTGCCTCCGACGACACCGGGGGCACCGCGCCGACCGATCTCGAGGCGCTGCGCACCCGGGGCGAGCTGGGCGCGATCATCGTCACGCGAGACGGCGGCGCGCGGCTCAAGAACGTCATCAACGGCGGTCCGGCCTATGCCGCCGGGCTCTCGGCGGGTGATGTCATCGTCGCCTGCGACGGCCTGCGGGTGAAGGGACGCGCCCTCACCGAGAGGCTCGCGCAGCTCGGACCAGGCGCGATCGTCACGCTCCATGCCTTCCGGCGCGACGAGTTGATGACCTTTGAGGTGACGCTCGCCACGCCGGCCGAAGACACGGTCTGGCTCAGCCTGACCGAAGAGGCCACCGAGCAGGCGCAGTCCGGGCGCGTTGATTGGCTTGGCCAGTGACGCCAGTCCTGCATCAGTTCTCGATCTCGCATTTCTGCGAGAAGGCGCGCTGGGCGCTGGGGCATGCCGGGGTCAAATACGAGCTACGCAATCATGTTCCAGGGCTGCACTCCCGCACGACGAAGCGCCTGGGCGAGCGTAGCTGGGTGCCGGTCCTCGAGACGGCGGACGGCGCCATTCAGGGATCCAGCGCCATCGTTGACTACGCCGTCGCGCATGGGGGCAGTGACCTCAACCCGGCCGACTTGGACGCCATGCGCGTCGAAGAGGCGTGGGTCGATCTAGAGCTCGGCGAGATGATTCGCAGCGTCATCTATCGAGAGCTCATCGAACAGCCGTCCGTCCTGACGGGCATGTGGTCTCAGGACGGGCCGTGGTGGAGCAGGGGCTTGCTGCGGATCGCGTATCCAGTCGTGCGCAAAGCCATCAAGAAGCAGTACGTGAACAAGCCGCGCCTGCTCGACAGCGCCGCGCGGCTGGAGGCGGCCATTCGCACGCTCGATGCGCGCTACGCCCAGGGGCCGTATCTCGTCGAGGGCCGGTTTACGCGGCTCGACTTGACGGTCGCGGCGCTGCTCGCGCCGCTCGCCCGACCGCCTGAGCATTCGTTTCGCTGGCCCGAGGTTGCTCTTCCGCCAAAGTTTGCGGCGATCCATGCCCGCCACTGCGACGGCCCGACCATCAAGCGCGTCACCGCGCTATACACGGAGCATCGACAGCCGTGACGCATATCGTGCATGTGGTCGGGGCGCGTCCCCAGTTCGTTAAGGTGGCGGCCGTGCTGGCGCAGACGCCACCGGGGCACGTGCCAGTGCTCATTCACACCGGGCAGCACTACGATGCGTCGCTGTCGCGGGTCTTCTTCGACGAGCTCGGCATGCGCGCCCCGGACCATAATCTGGGCATCGGCAGCGGCTCGCATGGCGCGCAGACCGGCCGCATGCTCGCCGCCATCGAGGCGGTGCTGGTGACGCTGCCGCGCGGCGTAATGGTCGTCTACGGCGACACCAACTCGACCATCGCAGCGGCGCTGGCGGCGACGAAGCTGCATTGGCCAGTCGCCCATGTCGAAGCCGGCTTGCGCAGCTTCGACCGGCGCATGCCCGAAGAGATCAACCGCATCGCCACCGACGCGATCTCTGATCGGCTGCTCTGCCCCACGCAGGGCGCGGTCGATCAGCTCACCCGCGAGGGGATGGGCGACCGCGCCGAGTTCACCGGAGACGTGATGCTCGACGTGGCGCTCGACTTTGCCAGCCGGGCGCGCACTCAATCGGCGATTGGGCGCTTCTTGGCGGGCGCTGACCAAGAGCGGCCTGCGGCCTTCGCGACCCTGTCGGCCGACGCAGCGCGCCCCAAGGGCTACTTCCTCGCCACCGTGCATCGGGCCGCGAACACTGACGATGCCGCGCGTTTGGCGGCCATCTTCGGCGCTTTGGGCCGCCTCGAGCGCCCCGTAGTCCTGCCGCTGCATCCACGCACCCGCGCCGCGCTGACGCGACATGGCGTCGCGCTGCCGTCGACAGTGCGGTGCATCGAGCCGGCCGGCTACCTCGACTTCGCGGCTCTGCTCGCGGGCGCCGCGGCGGTGCTGACTGACTCGGGCGGGGTTCAAAAGGAGGCCCTTTTTGCGCGCACACCCTGCGTGACGTTGCGCGACACGACCGAGTGGACCGAGACGCTCAGCGGGGGCTGGAATGTGCTCGTAGACGCCGACCCCGAGGCTATCGTGGCCGCCGCGAGTCTGCCCATGCCCACGGCACCGGCACCGGTGGACGCATATGGCGACGGTCAGGCGGCGGCGCGCATCCACACGGCTATCGATGCGCTGAGACCCTGAGATGGCGCCTTTGTCCATTGGCGCAGCTGCTGCGCAAGTCGGCCTGACGCCCGCGACGCTGCGGGCCTGGGAGCGACGGTATGGGGTGCCGTCACCGGCCCGCTCTGGCAGCGGGTATCGCCAGTACACTGAGACAGATCTGGCGCTCCTCGTGCGGATGAATGCGCTGCAAGAGGCCGGCGTGCGTCCGGGGGTTGCGGCCGCGCTGCTGCGCGGTGAGTCGCAGGTCGACGTCCTCAAGGGGGCCGCAGAGGGCCTGCTCGCGGCCATTGAGGGCTTTGACTCGGTCGCCCTGCATACGACGTTGCGTGGCATCGGACAGCTGGCCGACCCGATCGACATCTTCGACCGGCTGCTCGCGCCGACGCTGGCCCGCCTGACGCCGCCGCGCTTCGAACTGGCGCACGCACACTTCGCGACCGAGAGCCTGCATGCGGCGGCCTTTCGACTCGTCCACACCCATCAGCCAGAGCACCCCCGCGCCACCGCATTGCTCGCGTGCTTTGAGGGCGAACTGCACGTCATGCCGCTGTTCCGGCTCGCGTTTCGGTTGATGGCCCGCGACGTCGGCATCGTCTTGCTGGGCGCGCGCACGCCGCCGGCGGCGCTGGGGCCGGTGATCGCCCGGCGACAGCCCGACGCGGTGGGTCTGTCGGTGACGGTGCCGCCCGCGCCGGAGCGCGCGGTTGAGCTGCTCGACGCCTACGCTCAGGCCTGCGGATCAACCCGGTGGGCCGTCGGAGGCCGCGGAGCGAGCGGGCTGCACGCTGTGATCATGGCCGCCGGTGGTGTTGTCGTGGCCGACTCCGCGACCTTCGAGTCATTGCTCGCGGGCCCAACGACATAGGCAGGGCTGTCGTGGGGGCCGAGTGGCGGTCGGGGCGGATTGGCGGTCGGGGCTACTGGTAGTCGGGGCTACTGGTAGTCGGGGCTACTGGTAGTCGGGGCTACTGGTAGTCGGGCCGCCAACGGCTGCTCGGTGCCTTTGAGGCGGGCTGCGCCGGTCGCGGCCTGACCTTGGCACCGCGCGGCTTGGGCGACCTTGGGGTGCGTGCGGTTCGGCGTCTGGGCGCCGCCTTTGGTTTGCGAACGGGGGCACGCGTCGGGGGCGCTACGGCCATGGCCCCAGCGGGCAGCGCGATGCGACGGGCGCGCACCAGGCCCGGCACATCCATGGGCGTGAGCGTGGCCTGACCGTCACCGAACTGCATCGTCACCAAGTCTGGATCGTCTTGCACCAGCACCAACGCGGCGGCCTGCTGCAGTCGCCGACGGCCAACCGGCGTATCTGGCGACTCAAGCACCAGATCCATCAGCCCCAGTCGACCCAGGCCACGCGCGCGTAAGGTGTCGCCGACCGAGTCGATGCGCACCGCGAGCTCAACCCGCATACCGGCTGCTCTCTGCGCAGATGGCCAGCCCTCGGCATCGGCCAGCGCACCCAGATCGGGATCGACGAGCGCCGATCCAGGCAGGCACGCCGCGATCGCCGTGTGCAGCGCGAAGGCCTGGTGGCGTCGAGCCGTCATCGGGGTGCGCACCTCGAGCCCGTCATCCATAACCGTCACGATGCTGGCCAAGATGAGCGGGCTGTAGGTGACGCTCACTGGATAAGCGCCGCCGCCGTGCGCGGTGATGCGACTCCAACCAGCAGCGCGCAGGCACGCGCCCACCTGTGCGCCCGATCGCGCCGGGGCCTGGGTCAGTCGCCAAACGAGTTCGGCGGGGCGGCTCTCGGCGCTCGGCGATCCCGAACTCGGTGCGCTGGGCGCTGCCGCGTTGGGCACCTCGGCGTCGGACGGGTCATCCGCCGACTGCGCCGGACCGCGGGCCAGCCAGAGCGCGGTGAACAAGGCGATCGAGGCCAGAGCGACCCAGAGCGGATAGATCCCGCCGTGTGCGCGTCTTGGCGGCATCAGTCTCCGTGTGGGGTGGGCCCGATGAAGCGCGCGGGGTGGTCGTCGCCGGACTTGCCGAGGTAATGCGCGCCGCCGGTCAGGTCGACGTGGAAATGGTTGTCATGACCGGCGTTGAAGTTGGGCGTCAGCACGATGTTGAAGATGCGCCGATTGTACATGGCCTGAGCGATCTCGTAGAGCACGCGGGCCCGCTCGCTGACGGGGTTGTCTGTATCGTGCTCCCAGTGATCTTCGACGTTGTAGGTGTGTCCGTCGGCTCGCCGAAACCACATCAGGTCGATGGCAGCCGCGCGGCCATGCTCGCTGAGCTGGTCGGTGCCCGAGATGACCCTGCAGTTGTAGGTGCCGATGTGGCCAACCTCGACGATGTCGTATTCGCGCAGCAACGCCGAGAGCTCCCAAAGCGCGTCGGCCAGAGGGCACGCCACGAACATGGCCCGGGGGGCGTCGGCGTTATAGGGCATGTAGTCGACGCCGTTGATCGGGCTGCTCAAGCTGATCGGACCCTCGATGACGCAGGTCAGATCGCCCCGGCCAGCCGGGCTGTCCATGGGGTCGGCGCGACGCTCATAGCTCATGTTGCGCTGATCCAGCAGATCAAAGCAGGCCAAATCTGGCCCCAGCATCTCGACGCCGGGCACGCAAATGCCGCGGCGCGTATCGGCCTCGTTGAACCGTCGACGGGCCTCACAGTGATAGCCCGGACGGCATCCGTTGCCGAAGGCGTCATAGTCGCATCGCTGCATACAGGCGCCTGATCCGACGATGATATCGTCGACGCAGAAGGTCACCGGCATGGCGTCTCGATCCGGGCAGATGCGCTCGCAGCCCAAGCTACACGTGCCGCGCGGGTAACCGTCGTCTTCGGTCAGGCAGAAGCCCTCGGGGTAGTCACAGTCGACGTCTTGCGCGCAAGGTCCGCCGATCCAGCCGCTGTTGATGCCGGGATCAGCGGGCAGGTCGGGCTCGGGCTCAGGGGCCGGCTCGGGCGCGGGTTGTGGGTCAGGCTCGGGATTGGGCGCCGGCTCAGGTTCGGGGGTCGGCGTCGGCTCTGGGTTCGCGCCGGGCTCGGGGTTCGCGCCGGGCTCGGGGTTCGCGCCGGGCTCGGGGTTCGCGCCGGGCTCGGGGTTCGCGCCGGGTTCAGGATTGGGCTCTGGCTCGACGGCGGCGTCAAAGACGCTGACGAGCTGGTTAGGACCCGATGTCAAGCCGTCGACGCACCCAGTCAGCGTGGCGATGGCAGCACACACCACCACACTTAAGCATCGGATCACCCACAGTATCTCGCGCATCGCGCTCTCCGATCGTTAGAGTCCACCCGCAGGCGCGCGTCGCGCTGACGGCCTGTAATGGGCCTTCAGTATCAATGATCGCGATGGTTCTTAGAAAGTCATGCGCTGGGCAACTGTAGAATGCAGGCGCGCCGGGCACTCAACATTGCCCCGCTGCGCAGGCGCTCCTCGGCGAGGGCCTCGACGCGTGCGTCTCGCTGCTCGAAAGGCCGGGGGTCAGCGCGCTGCACGCCAATCGTGAGTCGTGCGCTTGGCGAACGCCTGAGGGGCGCTCTACTCGACGCCTTCCCAAACCCAGCAGCGCTCGCCCTGGGCGTTCTGGATCGCCTTGAAGGGCAGATCGATGCCCTTACGTGGCGCCCAGCGGCGCAGCGCGCCGGTCAGGCCACCCATGGCCTTGGGGCCAGGCAGGTTGAGATATTCGACCGACTGGCTGACGCTCAACTGGCCGTGCTGCTCAAGCAGCGTCAAGAAACGGCGCGTGCGCTCGGGGCGCGTGGCTACGAACTGGCGCCAGCGCGTCTTCGGGTCGATGCTGGTGTCGATCTCGGGCATGGGGGCAGGCTTCTTGGCCGGGCCGCGACGGCGACGCGTCGCCGTCTTGGGTGCAGCAACTGCCGAGCGTTCCACGGTCGGCTGGCCGCCCAAGAGCAACATCAGATCGGATAATGCTTGAGCAACAGGTGCGCGCTTGAGGGCTTCGAGCGGGACTTCGATTTGAATTGACACTACATACTCGCGAGGCTGGGAAATCATGTGAACTACTATAGGAAATATCGCGCTATGTCCAATGTATGTCGCGTTTTCCGTTTCGTAGAAATACATGTTCGAGAACGGGGTGTTGCCGAACAGACGCCTGAATTCCAGCGGCTGATTAGTCTTATATCATCACGGCAGTTTTCCGTTGGCCATGTTGCCTGGGCTTGACGGTGCCGTGGCGGTGGCCGTGGCCGTGGCCTTGGCGGTGGCCGTGACGGTGGCCGTGGCGGTGGCCTTAGCGGTGCTCGGCTGCTATACAGACGTCGCTGGAGGAGGTTGATGCGCATCCCGATCGGACGGCTGCTTTCACGCGATCCCTTCGCGTCGCTGGATGAAATGATGGGCGCGGTCAACGACTGCTGCGCATTCCTTCCA
>JBNMOZ010000346.1:0-6742 GCA_051276005.1 Bradymonadia bacterium
GCTGCCATAGGGAAACACCTGCCGGAGCTCCGTCCCCGATCCCTCCGCACTTCTAAAGCGATGAATAATCACTACAGGTGTGCAACGTTCTCGCCGAGCGTAACTCTAAGAGGATCCAAGATGACCATCGTACGACAGCTCTTCTCTATTCTTCCTGTGCTGGGAATCACGATCAGTTGCTCATCGAGTGAGCCTGCTGCCTCAACGAATAAGCCTGCTGCCTCATCGAGTAAGCCTGCTGCCTCATCGAGTAAGCCTGCTGCCGCACCCAGCAAGCCTGCTGCCGCACCCAGCAAGCCGGCTGCTCTGCCTGCGTTCACTCGCCACGCGCTCACAGACATTGGTTACACGATCGAGGCCCCTTCCGATTGGGGGTTTAAGACCCTGGCTCCGGGCATTTACACCTTCCGCATCAAGCCGATCAAGCTCGCGCCGGGGAAGTCACTTGCGCCAAGCCTGACCATTACCAAGGGCCCCGCGTCGGCGTTCCCTTCGACCTTGGAGACTGTTGGAAAGCGCTGCGCCGGGACCCTTCTGAAGACGGGCACTGCCAAGAACTCCGCGATCTTTCACAACTGCGAAACAGAGACGGTGGGCGTAAAGATCTTCAAAGCGGAGTACTTCTTCGCGGGAAAGGAGTCGACCCTCGTATGCTCTGCGTCTGGCCTGGACGTCGACACGATGAACAAGGCCTGTGGGTCGATGCGTAAGAAGTAGCAGCCGAAAGCGCAGCCGGCAGACGCGGGGCGACGGCGCGGTCGGGTCGCTGGACGCGTCGGCCCCATTCATGATTGGCTCATCGCATGTCTCGATGGACCGAATACGTCCTGGAGTGCCCCTGCGGCACGCGCTTTGGTGCGACCCTGCTCGACGGCCTCGATGCCGGCGCTGCCGCACAACGCGAGGCGATCCTCGACGGCTCATTACAGCGATTCACCTGCCCCGGCTGTGACGCGATCCGAACCGCGGTGAGCGAGATGGTCTACCTGGACCTGCCGGGCCGACAGATGGTCATGGTCGCGCCGCCCTGGCGCATGGGTGACCACGCGCGCTACGCCGCGCTCGCCGAGGCGGCCTTCGACACCCATGTGCGCCGATGCGCGCCACCACTGGTGCAGGCCCTGGCCGACGAGTTTCGGGTGCGGCTGGTCTTCGGTCTCGATGCGCTGGCCGAGCGGCTGCGCGCCTGGGACGCGGGCTTGGACGACCAGCTCATCGAGGCGGTGAAGGTCGATCGGTTCGGCGCCCAGGCAGACCGACTGCTGTCGGCGCCAGTCTACCGCTTGATCGGGGTCGACAAGACGGCGTGGCGGCTGACCTTCGCTGCGGGCGACGACGAGCAGGCCGAGGTCGATCTGGACGTCTACCTGCGGGCCGAGGCCGATCGGATCGGCGCCGAGGCCCGCACGCCGGAGATCTTCGCGGCCCCCTTCGGCGGCTTTGACGCGTGGTTGGTCGAGGTGCTGGCACCCGCCTGGGCTCGACGGCCTCATTTCGAGGCGATCGGCGAGCGGACACCGGAGCCGAACCGATGATCGAACGCCTGATCGTATTGGCCCTGAGCCTCGCCGCCCAGTCGGCGATCGCCGATGATCCGCCCCCGCCCCGAGACGATCGCCCGCAACAGGTCGATCACTCGCCTAAAGGAAGCGCCATGGACAAGCCGAAGCCCCACACCGCGAGCATGGCGCAGCTCGCCGCCGAACAGGCGGGCAGCTTCGCTGAGCAGCTCGAAGCGATCCGCGTCACCCAAGACGCGCACGCGCGGGTGACGCTCGAGCTCAAGGCGCGCGAGACCTTCAAGGCCGAGTCTGACGCCGAAGGCTATGCGCTGACGCTGATGGCGTGGGCGACGAGCGCCGAGGCAGATCGACGCGACGTCGCGGTCAGGGTTCTGCGCCAACTGCGCAACGGCAACCTCGTCGCGATGCTGATCGCGCGGGCGAAGCGGCCGGCGGTCTCGGCGCATGCTTTGGCGAGCCTGGCTGCGCTCGCGGGCCCCAAGGCGACGGACGCGGCGAGCTGGCACACCTGGCATCAAGCGGGCGGGCGACCCTGGTGATTGGAGGGCGATGATGGCCGAGCGAGAATCAGCAGATAAGGGCGGCGGGGCCCCCAAGGCGCCGGCCGCAAAGAGCGCGACGCCCTCAGGCCGCGAGGCCGCGCAGGGGCAAAGCCGCGAGTTGACCGGCGGCGCTTCGGGTGGCACCGACGCTGCCAGTGGGCAGGCCGCGGAGCTGGCGTCCTGGGGCGGCGCTCCCCTGCCCGACGACGTGCAGGGCCAGTTCGAGGGCCAGCTTGGGGCCGACCTGAGCGCCGTGCGCGTGCACGCCAACGCTGACGCGGGCATGGCCGCTGCCGGCATCGGCGCCGAGGCGGTCGCGGTCGGTCAGGACATTCATGGATCGCAGGCGGCGCTCGATCCGTCCACGTCCGAGGGCGCCGAGCGGCTGGCCCACGAGGTCGTGCACACCGTGCAACACCAGGCGGGGGGCGCGCAGTCGCACGGCTACACCACCACCGGCGAGGGTGACGCGGTCGAGCGCGAGGCTGTCGTGGGCGCGAAGGCGCTGGTCGCGGGCGAGCCTTTCACCGTGCGCACCTCTGGCGGCGCCGCAGTGGCACGCGACAAGGCCAGCGTCGAGGCCAAGCTCGACGCGACGCCGTTCAGCGCGGCCGAGACCCTCGCGCTGATCCAGACCCAGGGACCAGCAGACCAACAGGCGATCCTGGCCGACACCGGGGTGACCGACAAGCTGGTCAACAAGCTCTCCGGCGGGCAGATGGCCACAGCGTTGCGCAACTTGAGCAGCAACCCGGCGACTTGGACCAGTTCGGACGCGCTGAAGAAGCGGCTGACCCTGCTGCGTCGCGCGGGCGCCGACCCGACGGCCGCCCAGCGGTGGCTCGACTGGTGGGAGAACGTTGCTGCGGCGCGGGTGGCGGTCGCGCAGACGGCCAACCTTCGCACCTGGCTGGCGACCGTTGGCGGGCCGTTGGCCTTGTTTCGCGGTGAGGCGAGCGGTCTGAGCGCAGCGGCAATGGCGTCCGCAGCGATGATGAGCTGGATCACGAGCACGGCGACCGCGCCGATGCTCCTGCGCGCGGCCGCCAACGCCAACTCGGTGCCTACCGCGGTGACCGCCATCGACAACAACGGCGGCTGGGGCTGGCTGAGCGCGCTGCCCAACGGGGCGGGGCTCACGCCCGACCAGATGGCCAACGTCGAGACGCTGTGGCTGAACGCTGCGGGCGGCTCGGCGGCAGAGACCGCCTTGGCGGCGAAGATGGGCACCGCACCGCTGAGCCCCGCCCCCGCCGACGCGTTGACCCAACTGCAGGCCATGCTCTCTGGGAGCACGGGCACCGAAGCGAATATTCTGACCCTATTGGGCAGCCTGGATCCCGCCGGGATCGCCGCGATCGATCTCACCAAGGTGGGCGCGCGACTGACCGGGGCCAACCTCGCCCAAGGCTTGCAACTCCTGGGGCGGACACCGGTTGAGATCGCGACGCAGCTCGCCGCCATGGGCGTGGTTGATGGGGGACCGATCCTGTCGATGCTCGCCGTGGCTACGCTCGCCGAGCGCAGCGCCGTGGCGGGGGACGCCACCGCGTCGACGTACGTCAAAGACGTCACCGGCATCACGGATCCGCGGTCGGTGTACGCGGTACAACTTGGCGAGGAGCCCACCTTCTTCGGCCTCGACGGCTTCGTCACTCTGGTCATCGATCGGCTGACCCCGCTGGACGCCCTGGAGTACCTCACCAACCGCGACGCAGTGAGCGCCTTCGGCACCTGGTGCGACGCGCATGCCTTCCGGGCGCTGTTCTTGATCTCCAGCCTGCCACCCAAGGATCAGGTGCCCGCCGACCTGGTCAACAACCCTCGAGCCGTGGCGCTGGTCACCAGCGACGCGATGCTCGCGGTCGCCATCACGACGTACTTCGCGGACACCGTGAGCGGCGGGGCGATCTCGACCTCGACGCCGATCCCCCCCGAGGCGTTGCAAGGCCCCCTCGAGCGGTTGGACGCCCTGCTCGACGGCGGCGGCGCGGCGACCGAGGTGCTCCAGGCCTGTGGGGCCCTGGTGAACCCGGAGAACCATGAGGTCGTGAACGACGCAGCGCGGCTCGCAAAGATGACCGCGATCCTCGACGGCGAGCAGTACTACCAGGCCGGGGTGGCGATGCGACTCTTGCCACAGTGGCAGATTCGGCATCTCGCGGCGTCCGGCGACAGCGCCGCCGATCGGGTGCAGTCGGTGATCAACGCGGCGTCGGCCGAGCAAAAGATGCAGATCGTCGCCGATGGCACGGCGGTGGCTCAGGCCCGCAGCGCGCTGGCGAATGCGCCCCCGCTCAACGCGTTCGGCTACACCCAGACCTTGCCCGTCGAGGCCCTGCAGCACACGGCGTTCGCGACCTGGCTGGCCGAGGAGCAGGCCTATAGCGATCTGCTCCGGCTCTACGCTGGCGACGATACCAACGCCCTCAAATATGCCGCGGCGATGGACGCCAACGGCCGCTGGGGCTGGCTCGACGCGCTGCCCACCGGCGACGCGTTGCTGCCCGATGAGCTGGCGGCGCTGGCCCGATTGCGGGCCGCGAGCACCTTCCCCGAGGTGCACGATCTGCTCGACATCTTGGCCGCCGAGGCCGAGTTGAACGCGGTGGCCCCCGAGGACGCGTTCGAAGAGCTGGTGATGCAGCTATCGCTGCCCTTTGCCGCCGATGGCGACCAATGCGTTCGGCTGGCGATCGCCCTGGACGACACCGGCAAGACCGAGGCGGCCAGCGACGCCATGATGGAGTCTGCGCTCTTCGCCCTGGATGGCCCGCAGATGTGTCGCTACGTCCAGGCGCTGTCGATGCCCTTGGTGGATCAGTTGGAGTGGCTCGGGCGCGCGACGGGCGGGACCCCTGATTCGAGTGACGTCGCGGCGTTGGTCAACGGGGCCGACGCCACCGATCAGCTCTTGGCTCTGCTCGACGTCGGGGTGGTCAGTCTGCTGAGCGTCGCCAGCCCATTGGGGCCCATGCAGGCGCTGCCCAAGTTGAGCGAAGTGCTCGCTCAGGCGGTCGTCGAGCAGGCCTTCTGGACCTGGCTGGTGGTCTCGACGACCAGCCTCGAGCTGCTGCGGGTCATCGCGGGGTGCGGCGACGCGGCCGGCGCGGTGGGCACCCTGAAGGCGGCCAGCCAGCTGGACACCCTCGACCAGTTGCCCCGCGGCATGGCCCTGCGCGACACCGCCCGCGTCCAATGCGACACGGTGATGGAGGACTGCGACGACGTCGACTGCGAGAAGAAGATATTCAGCGCGCGCTTCGACCAGCTGCTGACCGGAGACTGGGCCAGCACCGAACGCGAAGACCTCGTCTACCTGTACAACCTCCTCAAGGCGCTGCCCCTGGAGCAGGTCACCAACAACGGACGCTTGGAGCGCTTCAACCGCACGACTGGCGGCGGCGGCTCGTACGGCCCCAGCACCAACCAGGTGAACATGGGCGCCGATCTCACCTACACCTGGACCCAATACGGGCCAGACACCACCGACGCGGCGCACGAGCTGAACGAGACGGTGAAGAAGTTCGATACGACCACGCGCCATGAGGTGGGCCACGGGGTGGACGCGATGCTCGGCGAGCGCACCAGCATCGTCTACGACTGGGCCGGCTGGCACACCTACGCCGAGAACGACATCGACTCTTGGCTCGCGGCGATGGACGGCTGGAACGCCAACGGAGGCATCGATCCGACGCCGGCCCAGAAGCTCGAGCTCAAAGAGGTCATCGCCCAGTACATGAACGCCGGTCGCCTCAAGATCAGAGGCCCTGGCTTCGCGATCAGCGGGCTCATTGGCCCCGACCATGTCTGGCACAGCTTCAGCCACGTGCGCATCGTCAGCCAGATGAACAACAACGGGATGGGCTACGAGAACGCCTACGCAGGGGCGTCGAACGTCTTCAGCGTGAACTACTATTACAACCGCTATATGCAGTGCTCGACCATCGCGGGCACCAACGCGCCGCGGCACTACACCACCTTCGCCCCCGAGGAGTGGTTTGCGGATATGTACGGCGAGTTCTACCGCGAGTACGACGGCACCCCGGCCACCGAGGAGAAGCTGGGCGGGCACTGCCCGGCGCCGGTGAAGTCGTGGTTCATGACCAACGTGCATCGCATCGGGCGCAGCCCCCATGACCTCGAGGGCCAGAGCACCCCCGAGGGCACCCACGCGGCGCAGCCGTCCGGCGGATGATCGACCATGTCCGAGCCTTCGCGACGCCGGTGACCATCGCCGATCTGCCACATCTAGCGGCCTTCAACGGGCCGGTCGCTGAGGCGCTGTGTGCCGAGGCGGCGTCAACCCCTGGGATCCAGCGCAGCAACCAGGGCGGTTGGCACTCGGTGCCCGACCTGACGCAGCGCGGGGCGCCGTTCGCGCCGCTGGTCGAGGGCTTGGTCGAGCACGCGCGCAAGACCGCGCGGACCTGGGCCGAGGCGAGCGGCCAGCCCATGCGCCATCGATACGGGTTGCAGGTCCAGGCGTGGGCGACGGTGCTCGGTCAAGGTGGGCATGTCCTGCCCCATCACCACGCCGAGTCCCACGTGTCTGGCGTGTACTACGTCGACGCAGGCGATCCACCGCCGCCCGACATGCCCAACGCGGGCGTCCTGGCGCTGTTGGATCCCCGCGCGGGCGTCGCTGATGTGCCGGGGATGCAGTTGTACCCCTCG
>JBNMOZ010000347.1:0-6712 GCA_051276005.1 Bradymonadia bacterium
CCGATGCGATGACCGGCGCGGGCGGCGACGGCGGCGCCGGGGGGGCAGGCGCGGCCGGCGGTGAAGGCGGCGCAGGCGGTGAAGGCGGCGAAGGCGGCGCAGGCGGCGCAGGCGGCGCAGGCGGCGAAGGCGGCGCAGGCGGTGGAGGCGGCGCAGGCGGCGAAGGCGGCGCAGGCGGCGCAGGCGGTGGAGGCGGTGAAGGCGGCGGGTCGACATGCGGCGATGGCGTCGTCGAGGACGATGAGGGCTGCGACGACGGCAACCTGGACGCGGATGACGGCTGCTCGGCGACGTGCACGCTGGAGTGCGGCGACGGCGCCGTGACGGGCGCTGAGGCCTGCGATGACGGCAACCTGGACGCGGATGACGGCTGCTCGGCGACGTGCACGCTGGAGTGCGGCGACGGCGCCGTGACGGGCGCTGAGGCCTGCGATGACGGCAACCTGGACGCTGATGATGGCTGCTCGGCGACCTGCACCGTGGAGTGCGGCGATGGCGCCGTCACCGGGGCCGAGGAATGCGACGACGGCAACCGCGACGCAGACGATGGCTGCTCGCCCGCCTGTTCGTTCGAGTGCGGCGACGGCGTCGTCGGTGGCGCTGAAGCCTGCGACGACGGCAACACAAACGCCGATGACGGCTGCTCGGCGACCTGCACTTTGGAGTGCGGCGACGGGGCAGTGACGGGCGCTGAGGCCTGCGACGACGGCAACACGGCGGCCGATGACGGCTGCTCGGCGACCTGCACTTTGGAGTGCGGCGACGGCGCGGTGACCGGCCCCGAGGCCTGCGATGACGGCAACCGCGACGGCGGCGATGGCTGCTCGGCCGAGTGCGCGATCGAGCCGCCGCTCTGCGGCAACGACTTCCTCAGCGCGGGCGTCGAAGAATGCGACGACGGCAACCTGGATGATGGCGATGGCTGCTCGGCCGAGTGCGTGATCGAGCCGATCGAGCTGGGCGAGGGCGGCACCTTCGAGGGCGGCTTCGACGCCGGCGCGTTGGCGCGCTATCGCATCACGTTGGCGCAAACCTTCACGCTGTCGGCGGTCGTCGGTGCCGCCGATGCGGCTGAGCCTGGCTGCCCGGCGGCGGGCATTCGGCTGCTGCTGTACCGCGTCGAGGGCGGCGCGCGCATTCTGCAGGCCGAGACGGCCGACGCTTGCCAGTCGCTCTCGGTGCTCTTGGCGCCCGGCGTCTATGAGTACGAAGTGCACCTCGCGGCGGGCCTGCCGGCCTATGCCTTCGCGGTAGAGCGGCAGACCATCTGCGGCAACGACGCGCTGGAAGGCGACGAGCTCTGCGACGACGGCAACCAGGTCGACGGCGATGGGTGTCAGGGCGACTGCACGCTCAGCTGCGGCAACGGCGTGGTCGACCCGGTCGAGGGCTGCGACGACGGCAACGGCGCCGACGGCGATGGCTGCAGCGCGGCCTGCGTTGATGAGTCCATCGATGTGAGCGCGGGCGGCGACTTCGTGGGTAGCGTGGGCGTCGGCGAGGCCGACTTCTATCGCCTCGCTCTGGCTGAAGAGACGTCCGTCCAGATCGGCACGGGCGACGGCGTCGGCGGTTGCCCGGGCGACACGCTCATTGGCGTCTTTGAGATGCGGCCCGAGGGCCCGTTCCAGCGCGCGGTCGTCGACGACGGCGGCGTAGGCCCTTGCGCCGCGTACGATGCGTTGCTGCCCGCGGGCACCTACCAGATTCGCGTGCTGGGCGGCGCGGCGGCCGACGCAGTGCCGGTGTACACGCTCTCGGTCGCGTTCGGGCCGTCCTGCGGCAATGGGCGCGCGGAGGCGGGCGAAGAATGCGACGACGGCAACGCGCTCGACGGCGATGGCTGCGACGCGGCCTGTTTGCTTGAAGGTCTGCTCGATGTCTCGGTGGGCGGCGAGTTTCCCCAGGACGGGTTCGCGGCCGACTCGAGCGACGCCTTCCGCTTGATCTTGGATCGGCCCGGCACCGTGCTCGTCGCGACGCGCACGGATGACCCGGCCTGCGCCAACGCCGATACGGTGCTGCGCGTCGTCGACGCGGACGGCGTGGTTGTCGCTGAGAACGACGACAACCCCGAATTGGTGGGTACGGACTGCTCGGCGCTGTCGGTGACGCTCGAGCCGGGGGTCTATCGCGTCGAGGTGGTGGGCCTCGAAGACGGCGCGATCCCGGCGTATGTGCTGGTGGTGGGCTACGCGCCGACCTGCGGCGATGGCGTGCTTGAGGTCGGCGAGCAATGCGACGACGGCAACCAGCCCGCGGGCGCGTGCGATGATCGGTGCCTCAACTCCGCCACCGACATCAGCGCCGGTGGGTCGTTCCCGGTCGATATTCCTGCGGGGCGCGGCAACCGCTATCGGATCGTGCTCGAGCAGCCAGGCTTCGTGCGTTTCGAGAGCACCGACGGCGCGGGCGGCTGTCCAGGCGACTCGCTGATGCGTGTGTTCGAGGTCAAGCCCGACGGCTCACGCGTGTCGGTCGGCGAGAACAACGACTCGCCCGACAACGCGCCCTGCTCCCTGCTCGAAGGCGACGTCGCCGCCGGCATCTACGACGTCGAGCTGTTCAACCTCGAGGCCGCGCCCGTCGAGTTCGTGCTCGAGGTGCAGGCCGGTGGCACCTGCGGCGATGGTCAGCGCACCGCGGACGAGGGCTGCGACGACGGCAACCTGATCGACGGCGACGCGTGCAGCGCGACCTGCGAGACCGAGATCGTCGACGTGTCGGCGGGCGGCGACTTCGACGCCGGCTTCGGGGCAGGTCAGCGCGACTTTTTCTCATTCACGATCGGCGCCGCGGGCGACGTGGTCTTGAGCACGAGCGACGGCGCAGGGGCGTGCCCGGGCGATACGACGCTTCAGTTGCTGCAGCAGCAACCGGACGGTGGCTTCGCCCCGATCGGCGACGCGGTGGACGGCCCGTTGGCGCCCTGCGCTGAGCTGCGACAGAACCTGCAGGCCGGCGCCTACATCGGCATCGTCAGTGGTCCGGCCGCGCTGCCGGTGTATGTGCTCAGCGTCGAGCTCGGCCAGCCCGCGCTCGACCTGGGCGCGGACGGCGAGTTTGATCGACCTGGCTTCGCAGCCGGCGAGGCCGACGTATTGCCTTTGACGCTCGCCGTGCCGTCGCAGGTGACGATCTTCACCAGCAACGCCGACGGCACCCCCAACTGCGCGGCCGGCACAGACACGCTCATGAGCCTGTTTGACGCGGGCGGCGCGCGCCTCGCGCTCAACGACGACGCGGTCGAGCGCGGCTTGTGCTCTGAGGTCGCGCTGCTGCTTGAAGCCGGCGCCTATACCGTCCGCGTCGCGGGCTACAATGACGGCGCGGTCGGCCCGTTCCGCATCACGGCGCAGGTTGTCGCTCAGTAGCCGACAGCGCGCGGCGTGGGGCGCCCAGGCGCGCCTCGCGGTCAGCGACCTTGGGGCCCGTCGCCGCGCGTCCCCGTTGAGGAGCGCCCCGACATCCGGTCGGCGCGCTCGGGCCGCTTCGCCATCATCGTCGGCTCTGCAGGCGTGCACCGGCTCGATCTTGAGACGACGCGCAGCGCGCAGATCCTCAGCGACGCGCGCACGGGACGCACCGCCGTAGAGTGCGCGACGCCACGCAGCCAGCCATTGCACAGATCACGAAGAGGGTCGGCGGGTTGCGCACGGGCGGGCGCAGCCCAGGCCGATCACGGCGGCCTGTCGACACCGGACGATCCGCAGCCGATCCCTGGCCGGTCAGCGAATCGGGCACTCCGCCGCCGGGATCGCGTCGCCGGGCAACTGCACGTTGATCTCGACGCGCTCTCGCCCACCGGCATAGACCGAGACCGGGAAAGGCGCCATGCCCGCCGCGCGAATGTCGAGGGTGTAGCGGCCGGGCTCTTTGAGGAATCGGTCGTAATGCCCGTCGCGGCAGCGGGTCATCCAGCGCTCGCCCTCGCGCAGCGTCACCTCGCGCACTCGGACCTCGGCGTAGACCGGCTTGCCGTTGCGATCCGTGACGGTGCCGTACACGCTGGGGCCCTGCAGGTAGCGGTTGAACAGGCGGGTCCACAGCGGGCGCACTGCGTCGACCAGGGGGCCGCGCTTCTTCATGTCTTTGGGGGTGCGGCGCACGCCCTCGACCAGCAGCGCCAGGGTGCCGTGGCGGTGGCGATGCCAGTCTTGATCGGTGCCGTCGACCGAGTACAGCTGGCGCGCAACCGCGAAGTTCTTACCGCCTGGATGCCGGGGCAGGCCGCGTACGATGTCTTCGGCGACCGACCATGCTGCGTTGGGCTGGGGGTTGTTGAGGTTGTCGATCGTGTAGGGCGCGAGCACCGCGACGGTGCCGGTGTGAAACGAGACCGAGGCGACGAAGCGCTCCTGATCGCTGAGCGCGATGACGGCCTTGGTCTCGGGCTCGGACGCGGCGCGGTCACCGCGGTAGTAGCGCGACAGCGAGTCGGATTGGCTGCCCCGCTCGCCCAGGGCGCCCCACTTGAACGGGTAGTTGCGGTTGAGGTCGACGCCGTCGCGCATGGTCCAGCGGCCGTCGCCGTCGATGTCGCGCCCGTTCTTGCGGCCCAGGCGCTTGCTGGTCTCAAAGAAGCCCCAGTTGCCGTCGGGGTTGACCATCGGCACCGCCCACACGACCAGATCGCGGCGGATGGCCCGCAGATTGCGCGGCAAGCGATTGGGCTCCACCAGCTGTTGGATCGCGTCGAGCACGAACTCCGTCGACATGGGCTCGTTGCCGTGATGGGTGGCGTTGAGCAGCACGCTCGGGCGCGGATCGCCCGGCTTGATGTTGTCGGCGATGGCCAGCGCCATGATCTCGCGCCCCTGCCGGCTCGTGCCGATCTTGCGCAGCAGGGTGCGCTTTGGGTGGGCGCGGTGCCAGGCGGTCAGCAGGGCGTTGACCATCTTGACGTTCTTATAGCTCTTGGACAGGTCGAACCCGCGCGGGCCGCGCGAGATGGGGCCGCGCTTGCTGTAGCGGCGATAGGCCGGGTCGACGAACTTCCATGGCAGATCGTTGGTCACGTCGAGCAGTTCGGGGCCCTCGCAGTAGGCCCGCTCCACGCCCAGGGGCCCCATGCGCACCGCGACGGTGGGGGGGGTGCCCGCGAAGCGCTGCACCGGATCGCCCCAGTCACCCGGGTTGACGCCGCCCACCTCGGCGATGCGCACCACATGCGCGGGCCCCCGCGCCTCGTCTTTGGGCATGTCCATGCAGGCGGCGCGGGTGCTCAACAGCGTCATGGGGCTCGTCGATCGCCAGCCCTTGCCCGCCCACACCCCCAGCGCGCCGGTGCCATTGGGGATCTCGCTGACCGCCAGGTTCGCCAGCAGCTTGCCCGAGCGCGTCTCATACACGTTGGCGAGCAGATGCCGGTCGAGCAGCGTGAGCACGACCGAGATGCTGCCGGCCTTTGTGCGTCCGATCTTGCGGCGCTTGAGTGAGGTGGCGCGGCCATCGCGGAACGCGACGATCGCCGCATTACGGCCCCAGATCGCCAGGCCGTAGCCCTGGGTGATCGAGCCGTTGGGGGCACCCTTGGCGCGAAACAGGAGCGCGACGTCGATGCCCTGGGGGTTGTCGAACCGCGCCCGAATGGTGCCGCTGGTGATCGTCTGGCCCTGGGCGTCGACGAGCCAGTGCTTGCCGCCGACTTGCGGGGCGAGCCAGCCGGGCTTCGCGGTCCACGGGCCGACGCTCTTGGGCGACTGGGCGATCTTGCCCGGCCCTACGATGACGTCTTCGGTGCGCGGATTAAACGCGGGCACGATGCGCGCGTGGGCGCTGGAGATGAGCAGACCGCTGACGAGGAGGGCGAGGCCGAGGGCGACGGTGCTCTTCAACGACCCAGCCAACCCTCGGCATAGCGTCCGTCCGACGCGACGTCTTCGGGGGCCATGCGATAGCGCTGGTCGAAGAACGCGTTGATGGCGTCGGCGTCGACGCACTCGGCCTGGTAGCGCCACTCCCACGCGACGACGGCGACGGCGGAGGGCAGGTCGGCGTAGGGCGTCAGGATCCACCGGTAGTCGTCTCCCCGGGCCTGCGCAATTTCGCGCAGCGCGTCGACCATCTCGGCTGGCGCGCAGGGGTGATACAGCAGCGTGATGCCGCCGTGTTCCAGGTTGTGCAGCCAGCGTTGCGGGGGCAGCGACGCGTACTCGCCCCAGCGCGCCCAGGCGCCGCGATGGTTATCAGCGACCGGCGGCGACAGATCGTATGTGATCGGCTCGGCCTCGTCGATGTGTCCCGCGCCCCGTGAGTCGAAGCGCTCGCCCATGCCGGCCTCGCAGGCGCCCGGCATCCAATCGACGTCGGCGCAGGCCGAATCGAAGCTGTCGATGCCGTGGGGACCTTCAGGCTCAGGCTGAGGCGCGGGTTCGGGTTCGACCGCCGGCTGCGGCGCGGGTTCGGGTTCACCCGGCTCGAAGGTCGACTCGTCGGCGTCGCAGCCGACCAGTGGAGCGAGGAGGGCAAGGCACGACAGGCATCGAAGAAGGCTACGCATGCCTTCTGTTAGGGGGTTTTCGGCCCTCGCGTCAACCGATTGACGGTCAGCACGTCGGTCAAACGTCGACACGAGCGGCAGTCACGGCTGCGCTCGAGGCGTCGGTCTGGGCGACGACCGCCAACTTGGGCAAGGCAGGGGCGGGCGCGGCGGGCCCCTGTCAGGGGCGGCAGGTCACGTAGACCGTCTCGCCGGGGCTGCAGTTATGCG
>JBNMOZ010000348.1:0-6684 GCA_051276005.1 Bradymonadia bacterium
CCCCATCGGCCGGTCAGAGCGCGTGTCGCAGAGAAAATGAGAAAAGGAGGCTTTTCGGTTCTGATTCCGATTCCTACCAGGTTGGTGGAACCTCGACTGATCGAGGCGATCGGACCGAATCGATGCCGCCTGGTGGGTGAAACGCTCTTCGTGCTGCGAGACGAGGCGCTCGCGATGCGCGAAAAGCTCCAGGGGAAGATGGGCATGACGCTCGAGGCGTTCGCGGCAGCGTTGCGCGACCGACTGCAGCAGCCTCGGTGATGAGGCCGGTTGTGGTTGTTGGGGCTCGGCCGAGCTGAGGGGTTGCGCCCGACCCCTTGCGTGCGTTCAAGCGTGGTGTCGCTGGTGGGTGCTCTCGCGACTCGCACTGGCTGCGCGAACGCCTGCCACACTTCGCTTTGATGTGTCTGACTGGGTGGCTACATCTGGCCGCATCCTATTGACATGGTCAGCCTGCTGCTCATGGCCACGATCGCGTCGCAGAGTACCTGTTCACCGCGACGGCCTCTTGCACGCCGGTGCTGAGCAGGGGACGGCGCAGCGGCTGTGGGACGCGGTCGAAGTCTCTGTGGGCTCCGAACTGACGCGGGTGCCTCTGACCTTTTTGGCCGAGTTGTTCAGATGGCTTGAACCTGCTCGACGTCAATCAGGATGGGCATGGGGATCTGGTGATTCTCTACGCCGCGTGCATGGGGAATTGTCGGGTCAGCATCTGGCCATACAGCGTCAAGCTGGATCGGTTAGTCCGCAGCCCCACGCTGTCGCATCTGGCCAACGTGGGCGTGCCGGCCGTCAGGCATGTCCGACGCTGGTTTCGCTGCTCGGCGATCGACGAGCGGCCGCATCAGTAGATGCCCACCTCGATGCCCGTCGCCAGGCTGAATCCGTCGTAGCTCGACCGCACGAAGGCGTCATAGCCCACCACCGTCGTGTAATTGACACCGACGTATGGACGCAGCCAGGAGACCGACTCGGGCGTGTACATCGCGCGTACCCCCCCATCAACGGTGATGCCGAAGCTCGCGTCGCGCCCATCGAGCAGTTCGTTCTCCCATTCGCTCACCCGCCGCCCATCGGGCGTGTCGCGATCTTCGCCGCTCAGATAGAAGCCGAACCCCCCTAAGCCGACCGTGACCGGTACCTCGATGGCCCAGCGTGGCGTGATCGGGATATGCACCGCGGCCAGCAGCCCCAGCGCGCCGCCATCACTGCGCAAGGTGAGCGTATTGTCGCCCTTGTAGGTGCGCCCGTCGGCGGCCGCCACGTCGAAGGTCTTCGGATTGAGCGGGCCCGGACGATTCAAGCCCGCGAGGCCCAGCTTGAGCCACCCGTCCAGCAGCGAGACGCCCACAGCAAAGCCCGGACCGTGGCTGAGGTGGTCGGCCAACGCCATCCCGCGCCATTCGAGGCTGACGAACAGGCCGATGCCGCCCTCATCATCAGCGACCGGGGTGGGCCGGGGTGCATAGGTCAATCCAAGACCGCCGCGCAGGATGTGCTTGGCGCCGTCGCCGTCGTATCCGAACGAGCCGCCCACGCCGACCTCGGCCGCGAGCGCCCAAGTGTCGGCAAACCACCAGCGCACGCCCGCCTCGAGCGGCGTCGCCTGCATATCGACTTCGACCTCGGGATCGACGGCCATCGCGACTTCGATCCGCACGCCAAGCCGGACAGTCATGTTGCTGGAGACCGTGCTGGTCACGGCCGGCCGCAGAGCGACCAAGGGCGCCAACGACGTATCGCCGGCGACCGTCGCGGTGTCGGCCATAATCTGCCGAGCGCCTGCTTCGACGCCCAAACCAAAGCGCGCGCCCTGGACGCGGCGCAGCGTAAAGTCACCGGTCAGTCGACCCTCCAGGCTGATCCCTTCGTCGACGACATAGCCGCCCACGAAGCGCTCGCGGACGGCCGAGCCGCGCAGCATCACCCCGAGGCGATGCTCGCCAACGCGCCAGACAGCATCGAGTTGGCCACCGACACCGTCGAGATTGTCGACGGTGAGCTGGGTCGTCACGGCCGGTTGAGCGATGGCGGCTGCGGTGCTCAGCAGGCTGATGGCGGCGGCTAAGATACGAATCATCTGGACTCCTCCTCGGTGGTGACGCAGAGCGTAGAGGCCAGTTAGCCTTGCGGATACGAATGATGTTGCATTGATTCAATGCGAATTCGCATGCTTGAGGCATGCAGATTCGTGCCGCCGATCTTGAGTTGTTCTTCGCCATTCATGACTGCGGCTCGCTCACGCATGCCGGCTCAAGGCTGGGTCTCAACCAGTCGACGATCTCACGGCGCCTGACCGAGTTGGAGGCCCGACTGGGTGCCGCATTGTTCATTCGGGCGCGGGAGGGTGTGCATGTCACCCAGCTTGGCGCGCGTTGGATCGAGCCCGCAGAGGCAACTTGGATGACGTCTCGCGCCGCCG
Source organism: Bradymonadia bacterium (assembly GCA_051276005.1). Lineage (GTDB taxonomy): Bacteria > Myxococcota_A > Bradymonadia > UBA7976 > UBA1532 > JBNMOZ01. Next base: position 2,423 of record JBNMOZ010000348.1, read on the forward strand.
AGAGGGCCTGCCTTGAGCACCTCGGCGACGTGCAGGTGGCTGAGGTCACGGTGACCGCGACGCATTCCATCGCCGATCATGTCATCACGCCAGCGCTCCCGTCGCTCATCGCGTTGCACCCTCGTCTGCGCATACGGGTGCTTGCGACCGGGCAGATACTCGACATGGCGCGCTTGGAAGCCGACATCGCAATTCGCCCGATGCGTCCCAAGGTGGGTGACCTGGTCGTGCAGCGTCTCGCTCAGGTCGACATCGCGGTGGCCGCGTCCGAGGCGCTGGCCATTCAGCTCGCGGGCCATCCCCCCCAGACCTGGCCTTGGCTGAGCCTTGGTGACGACCGCGTATTGCCGCCCCCCATCGCGAAGTGGCAAGCCGCAAATGGTGTACAGCCGCGGCTCACTTTCGGCTCGGGCAGCTCGCATATTGTCGCGCTACGGGCCGGGCTGGGCGTCGGATGGCTGGCCGATCGGCTGCGGGCTCACGTCGGGTTGACAGCGATGCCGATGACGGGCCTGCCGCGGTTCGAAGGCAGCCTGTGGATGACCGCGCACCAAGCCTATCGAAAATTGCCGCATGTCGATGTGGTCTGGCGGTGGCTCGAAGGCATCTTCAAGTTCATGCCTGTCGCGACTTAGAGACGCGCCCTCCCTGCCAACAATCTTGAGGCACAGCGAGATGCTGTCATGACTGACAAGAGGTCGATAGGCCAAGCGTGGGTTGGGGCTGTGCCCGTCCCATCGGCCGCTGGCGCTGCGTTTCGCAGTCTCTCTCTTGGAAGTCTTCGCTTCTCAGGCGCATGCGCCCGGCGTTGGCGCGCGACTCAAGCGTCGAGCACCAACCGACCGCCTTTGGCCCGCGACACACAGACGCACATATGGTCGCTGCGCTGTTCGGGGGTCAGGATCGCGTCGCGGTGGTCGACGTCGCCCTCGATCACTCGCGTCACGCATCGGCCACAGACACCCTGCAGACAGGCCGTCGGGATCACGACGCCGTGCCCGCGAAGCGCATCGAGGATGCTGAGGTCGGACGCGACGGTGATCACCTTCTTTGATCGATGCAGCGTCAACTCGAAGGGTCGGCTCTCAGTGGCGGTGGCCACGTCGGCGCCAAACGACTCGCTGTGAATCGCCGTGGCGGGCCACCCCAACTCTTGCGCGCCTCGTCGCACCGCGGTCATGAAGCCAGCGGGGCCGCACAGGTAGAGGTGGCGGCCCTCATCATACCGGCCCAGGTCCCGCGCCGCGTCGAATCCGGGCTGTCCTACTTGGTCGACATGGGTCGCGATTTGGTCAGCGAAGACGAAGGTCTCACCGTCGAACGGGACGTCGGCGGTCCGCCTCGCATAGACGTGCAGCTTGAAGGGGGTTTGGGCCGCATGCAGGGCGTGGCTCATCGCGAGCAGCGGCGTGATGCCGATGCCGCCCGCGGCGAGCACCACCTCAACAGCCGTGGGATCGAGCCTGAACAGGGTACGCGGCGCACCGATGGTGAGCGACATGCCTTCGCGCAGGTCTGCGTGCACCTCGGCAGAGCCGCCGCGCCCATTCGGGTCGCGCTTGACGGCGATTTGGTAGCGGTCGCGATCGGCCGGGCTGTTGCAGATCGAGTACTGGCGAATGCGCCCGCTGGGCAAGTGCACGTCGATATGGGCACCGGCCTCAAAACGCGGGAAGTGCGCGCCCTGCGTGGGCACGAAGACAATGGCCCGCACGCCGTGTGCGACCTCACGTATCGATTGAATGCGGGCGTCGAAACAGACCCGTGCGGCGGCGATCGTTTGGGCGTCATACCCGGCGAAGAGCCCGCGCTCGGCGAGCGTCTGTTCGTGCAGGATCCCGTCGCCGAGGTCCCAGACGTGCCGATAGCGATGCCACGGAAGGTGCGGGAGTAGATGGTGGATGTGGTGGTCGTTCTGGCCGAGCATCAGCCAGGTCATCAGCCCCCGCGGCTGCGTCGTGATGACCCCCGTGGCCAGCAAAGGCGCCTTCTGCCAATCGACGCCCTCGGGGTGCTGGATGTGCGCAAAGCTGTACGCGACGAGCATGAGCCCGAGCTTTTGGGGGATCAGGTACACCACAAAGAACGCCCAACCGTACGGCGAAAGCAGGCCGCCGATCACGAGGGTGAGGTGCAGGCCGAGCGCGCAGAAGAACGCGACCCGTTCACGCGGCGTGCGCTTCGGCCAAAGCTTGGTGATCCACCACCACGCCCACACCAACTCGGGCGCAGCGAGCGCCAGCGGCAGCCAGGGCCAACGGGTGTGCACCAGCGGCGTGTCGGGGTCGCGCTCCACATCACCCGCCCAGCGGTGATGCTCGAGGTGGAGGACGCGGTACACCCCCGTCGACAAACCCGGGATGAGAAGGCTGGCCGCGAGCGTGCCGATCAGGTCGTTGATGACCGGATTCGACGACACGGCACGATGCGTCGCGTCGTGCAGGGGGGTGAACGACGCATAGATGGCGATCGCGCTGAGCAGGATCGACACCGGCAAGGGCAGCCAGCCTGTCAGGTACGCGGCGGCGCTCCCCAAAAAGAGCGCCCAAACGCCCAGCGTGAGCCCAAGGTTGACCGGCGGGAGCAATGGGATCTTTTCGAGCGCGCGTACCCTCTCGTCCTGAGTGATTCGGGACAAGACATCTCGAGCCTGAGCATCGGCGGTGATAGCCACGCAGTAACCTCATCGTTCTCAGTCATCGACGGCATTCGGTTGGCAGGATACCCCGTCAGGCGCTCACAGCCGGCATCCGCCCGCAGAAAGTTGGCAACCTGCGGTTCGGCGAAGCGCTGGGCGGCAACCGCTCGACGACCGGCGGCGACATGTCACCGGCGCGCGACGAGATCCTGCTCTGCGCCTACAGCGCGGTCATCTTATGGCGCCGCGGGCCAAAGATGAGCCTCTACCGCCGCCGACGCCAGACCGCGCCGAGCAGCCACAGCATGCCAATCGCGACCGGCCAATCACCGAGGCGGGCGAAAAGCGTCGGGGTATGGACCGCGGGTACATCTGCGATGGTGAACCCTGGGCTGGCTTCAAATGCGCTGCTCCAGGCGCGCATGCGACCGGTCGCGTCGATCGCGGCCGAGAGCCCGAAACGCGTCGCGCGGACGAGCGAGAGTCCACCCTCGATGGCCCGAAACGCAGCCATCTGCGTGTGGATGGGATCGATGCCGCGCCAGTCAGAGCTCGGCAGGGCCACGACGCCTACGCCGCGGGCGCCGTGGGCTTTGGCGAGGCTGGGGAAGTCGAAGTCGTAGCAGATCGCCCCGCTCAGGCGTGCGGCGTCGCGCTGCACGATCTCTGCGGGGGCGGTCCCCGCGATGGCCGGCTCGCCGGGGACTGGGAAGCGCTTTCGATAGGCATGCTCGAGGGTGCCATCGGGGCCAAACCAGACGTAGCGGTTCTCGTAGCGCAGCGGTTGGGTGTCGACGGGGCTGATGCGACTCCGGGGTCAGACCCGGACACCTGACACTTTTCGAAAACTAAACCCTCAAGCACCGTCAAACTCCACTTCCGCCTGCCATCTGCCTTGCCAACCGCTGATCGGCTCGCCAACGTCGCAATGACGCAAGCGCGACAGCATCTTCGTGACGTGTCCAGGGGTCATACCCAACAACTCGCCGACCGCTGAGTGACTCATCATTCTGCCACGCCGCAGTGCCCAGACAAGAAACCGTCGCGCCGGATTGCCACCGCGGCCAGACCGCACTGCAACAAGCTCCTTATCCGACAGCCCGGTGATGCACCGGACCTCGCGGAAGACCGTCTCCACCTCCACCGAGTCGCGCGTCGTACTGCGCCCTGTTGAATGCGGTACCGTCGGCAACAATCGTGCGGGGCGCAACCAGCCTTCCGCAGTATTCAGGGCCGCAGGCCACGGTTCGCGCCCGATGTAGACGCTCCTGACGAAGTCGTCGATGGCCTCTGGGCTGCCAAGCCGTTCAACCATCGCGCTCGTGGTCAGCCAGTCCAGAGCCTTGTCCAATCCCAGGTAGGCGCGGTGACTCGTCCAGCAGGGTTCATCGGGCCGGTTCACCAAGCCCGCTTTCACCGGGTTGAGGTGCACGTAGGCCAACAGGTGCGTCAGCCAGGTCTCGTCGGCAACACGCTTGCTGCCAAAGCGCCCGCGGAAGAGCGGGCCATCCCACCTGTGGCGGACGTTGATCCGCTGGGTGTAGACCCCGTTGATATGCTGCATGCACACCGACAGGTTACCGCACCGCACGCGAACAATCAGGTGGTAGTGGTTGGGGATCAA
>JBNMOZ010000349.1:0-6672 GCA_051276005.1 Bradymonadia bacterium
CAGGCACAACAGGCTCGGACTCCGCCGCCATGTCCTCGTCGAGCTTCGAGATGATCTCGTCGCTCTCGCTGTCGGTCTTCTTCTTCTTGGCCATCGGTCTCCCGCTGGGTTCGCCGGGCATGCTGAGCTGCCCTCAACATGGGCAGGGCTCGCCGGATAATCATTCGCGCGTTAAAGTCAGCGCGCAGTATTGAACAGTGTTGTCGGACCTGCAATATCGGAAGGAAGATTGCTCGACAAGTGCGATCGTTTGCACCGGTCGACGGGTCGGTTGACGCGCGTCCCAGGTGCACCTACAATGTTGTATAACCCCTTACGAATCAAACGAAAACCTCACCAACGGAGCTGGCATGGCGGCGGATGACAAGGATGGTCTCCTTTTTTCTCTCAAGGAGCTCAAGGACATCGCCGCCAAAGAGCCTGCTGCACCAGCGCGCTCCTCTGAGCGCGCTGGTGCGCCCAAGAAGAAGAAGAAGCGGTCTTCGATCCTGGGCGATGCCAGCGACTTGCTCGCCGACATCCAGCAGACGGTGACCGCCGACGCGGCCGCGGAGGAAGAGGCTCGGCGCGCAGCGAAGGATGCTGCCGCCCGGGCCGAAGCCAACGCCGAAGCAGCGGCGCGCACCCAGCGCGAAGACGAAGTCGCCGGACGGCTCGCCGCTGAGGGGGCCCGACAGCGCGCCGCCGAGGAAGAACGCGAAGCTCGCCGGTATGAGCAGGAGCTCGTCGAGCGTCGCGCCCGCGGCGAGTACATCGAAGAGGATCAGCCCAAGGCCGTCGCGCCCGTCGTCGAAGCGATTCAGTCGCCGGCACAGGTCTGGGTCCCAGCGCCATTGCCGCGACGCGGCGCGGGCTTTTTTCTCGCCGTCATCGGCTTGCCTATGGTCTGCGTGACGGCGGTCGTGCTGGCGATGATTCTCAAGCCCGGTGAGCTGACCAAACCCGAAATTTCGATCGCCTCAGCTCAACTGCCGCAGATCACGGTTGTGCAGCCGGGCCTGCCCGATGAAGTGCTGCCCGTCGCCATCGCCACGCAATCGCCCGCGGCGCTCGCGGCTGAGGCAGAGGCAGAGGCAGACGCCGAAGATGACGCGGCTGGCAACGGCAAAAAGAGCCGTCGTCGCCGTCGCAAGTCGAGGGCCAGGACGCGCAGGAAGAAGGAAAAGCTGAAGATCAACCTCGGCGGCGGCGGCATTACCTTCTAGCGGCGAAGCCCCACGTTACCGACGCGCAGCAGAGCCGCAGCAAAATTGGGTGCCTTGACCGACGAAGTCGTCGCTGGTCGGTGACCTCTCGACCTTGCCCCGTCAGCGCCCAGTTGCCCTCGGGTGATCCCCGTCTCTTCAAGCCAACCTGCAGTCGTCATTGCGAGCGACTGCCAGCCCCTTTGGCGTGCCGGCTGCATCGCCAACCGCCACACCCGCCTCGCGCTCTGAGCGCACGACACCATCGAACTGCCCTCGCAGTCGGCGCGAAGATCGCATTTGCGACAGCAGCCCAGCGTTCGCCTGGACGCTGTGGATGACGACGCCGCGGATGACGATGGTGGGGATATTGAGAAGGAAGGCCGGATCAGCGCGCGCCCGGACCCGGACGTCGGGTGCAGCGCTTCATGCGCGCTACAGGCAGACGCCGTAGGCCCAGCCGGGCTGAATGAAGCAGTCCTCGGCAGCGCCGCAGGCATTCTCTTCGGCGGCGGGATCGCAGATCGCTAAGCATGTCGCGCCATCGCCAGCGTTCGCGCAGATGGCGTGGCCGGCGCAGTCGCTGGCGCGAATGCACGGCGCGTTGGCCGCGACCGCGCCCGACGCGCCGCACTGGCCGCCGGCATCAGTAAACGTGACCGTGCGGCAGTGCTCACCGGCACCACAATCGTCTGCGATGATGTCGCAGTCAGCTTCCAGGCACAGGCCGATGATCAGCTCTTCGCCCTGCGGTGTGGCCGGATCGTCCTCGCGGCCCAGATCGAAGCAACGCGTATCGCCGCCGCAAACGGGATTGCGTGGATCGCAGATGCGCGCGCAGGTGCCCGTCTGGTCCCAATCCTGAGCCGGATCGAGCGGATCGTCTGGGTCGTTGAAGCAGAGCGCCCCTTGTCCGCATTGCCGGGCCCGATCGCCGGCGGCGCGGCCCTCGGCTTGTGCATCACAGGCTCCGCCCTCAACGACGTTGCCGGCCTCGAAGCAAAAGCCGCTCTCGGCCTCGCCCGGTTGAATCGCCAGCGGCCGGCACGTGCCTGGCCACTGGCCCTGGATGCCCGCGTTGCAGGCGCCTCGGATCTGTCCATTGTCGTTGTTGGCGGCGCCAGGTCCACAGCGCAAGAAGTAGCAGGCGTTGATGCCCTCATAGCAGGCCTCATTGATCGGGCAGTCGACGTCGGCCCCACAGTTGAACAGGCAGATGCCCGGATCAGCCGGGTTCTGCGAGACTGGGATGCAACTCTGACTGGCAGCACACGCCGCCGCGCCCACGCATTGGCTGACCTCGGCGGGCACGCACTGGCCCTCGTAGCACTGCTCGGTGCCCAGCTCACAATGGTAGTCGGTCACGCAGGTGCCGTTGAGCCGCACGCACCGGGCATCACGGCACTCCTCGCCGCCCTGGCACGCGTACGGGCATGGCGTGGGAACCTGCTCACACAAGCCAGTCTCAGCGTTGCAACTCTGGCCTCGACCGCAGCCGGCTTCGTTGCAGTCAGGCACGCAAACCTGCCCGTCAACCATGCCGTTCTGGTCGGTCACGTCGTTGCAGATCCAGCCTTCGCGACAGTTGGAGCCGTCGTCGCACCGGTCATAACAAATCTCGTTGTCGTTGTTCGGCAGGCAGCGCCCCGCGGGGCCGCAGCCCGCATCGTCGGCGCATTGCACCAGGCAGAATCCACCGGGCAGATCGGCCAGGCACTCGCCATCGGGGCACTCAGCGGGCTGCGCGCAGCTGCCCGCCGGGGGCGCCTCGCACAGACCAGACGCTGGGTTGCAGCGGGCGCCGGGATCGCAAACGGTCCCATCGCACGGGTTGCCCCCGCCGCCTTCGCCGCCCATACCGCCATCGCCGCCGACGCCGTCACCCCCCAGGCCCCCTTCGCCGCCGACGCCACCGACGCCACCTGCACCGCCGATACCACCTGCGCCACCGGCGCCACCCTGGCCGCCAACGCCGCCCGAGCCGCCGATCACGCGACCCATGTCGCGCACCGGCGCGCTCCCGCAGGTGCCGTTGAGCTGCTCAGTCGCGCCGTTGGTGCAAAATCCGTTAATGCATGCGCCCGGCAACTGGGCGCCATCCGCGCCAATCAAGTCGCAGCATGTACCACTGCCCACGCCGGCGATCTCGCATTGACGGGCGGCCGGATCTTCGCCGGCACAGCCCATCCCCCAAAAAACGATCGCGGCGAATAGCCCCGTCGTCGGTCCCAATCTCCTCACTCCCCCACTCCTCTCGCTCGGGCGCGGCATCGCGCCTATCGTCTCAGCTGGCGGTCGGTTCGCGTCAGACGCGGCGCCTCATTTGGCGAAGCCCTCCAGGCAGATGCCGATTCTGCCATCATCGAACACGTCGACACAGCCCTGATCCTGCGGACAGGGGTGCGCGCGGTCGCCGATCAGCGTGCAAAGCGGGACGCAGACGGGCGGCGCGGCGGGATCCAGCGCGGTGCAAAGATTGCCCTGAGCGCAATCATGCAGACCGGTCGCGGGATCAAACCGGCAGGCTTCACCCGGCCGAGCCGCGGCGGCGGGCGCGTTGAGGCGTGGCGCACAGCGCCCGCCTGGGACCGCAACGCCCCGCTGATCGAGGCCAATGTGGTGATATGCGCAGATCTCGTCGAGGTCGCATCTCTTGTCGTCGGGCCCCGGCCAGACGAGGCATTCGCCGGTACACAGCCCCATCGGGACGTCGAAGACGTCAAGCACACAGACCGAGCCCTGCGTGCACAAGCTGCGGTCGACGTCATCGCACACGCCGACGCACACGGGCGACGCGTCGACGGTCGGCCGCTGGCAGAGATGCCCACCCTTGCAATCGCCCCAATCCACACCCGCCACCGGGCTGCACAACTGATTTTGCGCCCCCATGCCCTGGGCCCCATCCACGCAGATGCCGAGCACTTCGCGATCGTCGGTTCCGGCTGTGGGCGCGACGTCGCCGACAGTGCAGGTGGCGTCCGCGGCGCAGCCCTGCTGCGAGAAGACGTCGCATCCAGCATGGCAGAATCGGAACGGATCGCCGCCAAGCCGGCGCGAATAGTCGACGCATCTCGCTGCACCCGCGCACGCACCGTTACGGTCACATGCGGCCCAGCATGTCCCCAAAATACAGCTCGCGCCGGAGACGCACAGCACCGGTTCCTCCGAGAAGACCGTGCAGGCTTCGCCAGGCTGCGCGTCGCCAGACCGGGTGCATAGCGTGATGTTGGAGAGCACCGAACACGTGCTGTTCGGGCCGCACGTCGCCGCCGCGTCGACGTCGCAGCGCGCGCTCGGCAAGCAGGCGCCCGGAAGCGGACGATCGCCGCCCGGCAGAGACAAGGGCACGCAGAGCGCGCTGGGGCCGCAGTCTTCCATGCGGGCGTCACACGCCAGCGCGCAGCGACCGCCGCCCCCAAAGTTGGCGCAGACCAAGCCATCGGCGCAGCAATTCGCGTGGGGGTCGCACCGAGCGTCAAGAGGTTGAGGAGAGGCGCATTCGACCGGCGCGACCGCAGCGTCGGACCGACCCAGATCGAGGCGCTGTTCGACGCCCGTCTCGCTCGCGAGAGCCGCATCGAGGCGCGCCTCGCCCGCGTCAGCACCGGAGGCATCGAACGCACCGTTCATATCGAGGTCGATGATGTCGCGCGCGTCTGCGTTCGGCGCGACAGCCGGCGGGCTTGAGTCGTCCGGGGCGCACCCTGCAGTCCAGGCCGCCGCCCACAGGCTCCCGGCCACCCAGAGCAGGCAACGACGACGCGATCGGCGAGCTGACATGCGTCCCCTGGGCGGCGCCTGCCGCGATCGCTGGCCCGCGCAGGCAGGCGGTCATCGTAGCGCGGGGCAGCGGCTTGACGCCTGTTGCTGCACACCCGTATGGTGCGCAGCCAAACTCTCATCGATGGGTCCAAGTCGACGCGAGGGCATTATTCTGCACCTGGGGCGGACGGATCCTGTACTGCCGTCCCCGGCCTTCGACTCGCATTGGAAGACTCATGAGCCAATCCGTTCCGATCGCCCTGATCGGGCCCCATCGTGTGTCCGGCCAGGCCGCCCTTGAGGCGCTTGAACCACTCGCCAGCGCGATCACGATCGTCGCCGGCGGCGTCGACGCTGACGCCGGCGTCGAGCTCGATTGGCACGGCACGCAGATCGTCGCCGCCCTCGGCACGATCGACTTCTCGAAGGTGGCAGCCGTGCTCGTCGCGCAGGACGCGCCGATCCCGAATATTGCGGCGCCGATCTTGTACCTCTCTCGCGCCGATGTGCCCGTCTTGAGCGCACAAGCCGACGCGCCCCTGGCGGCCCGACAGCGGCTCGCCGATCCGGTGGCGCGCGCCCTTAGCCAGATCATCAGCCCCCTGGCAGGCGCCATCGAGGGCATCGAGTTAACCGTGCTTGACTCCGTCTCAACGCATGGACGCGCTGGCATGGACGCGCTCCGCGATCAGACTGTCGCGCTCCTCAACTTTCGCCCCCTCCCCACCGATGTCTTCACCGAGCGAGTCGCGTTTGATGTGCGCATCGACGCCGAGCCCGATCGTGAGACCCAACTCGCCGACGATCTCTCGGAGCTGTGCCCGTCCGCGCCGCGCGCCGATGTCCGCCGGCTTGTCATGCCCGCCTTCGTGGGCGCCGCTGTTGACGTGCGACTTCGGGGCGCCGGCTTACGCGACATCGACGTGCGCGCTCTCCTCGCGGACGCGGGATGCGAGTTCGACGCCCACCGGCTCGACGATGTCGCCGAGACGCGCGCAGTGCACGTCGCGCGGCTGACGCAGGACGCCGCGGGCGTACGCCTTTGGGCATTATTCGACGATTTGCGGTGGGGCGTGGGCGCGGGAGTCCTCGACTTTTTGACCCGGGCCCTGGCCGGCAAAGTATAGTCCAGCGCTTGGCGCATCGAGCCGTGCCAATCTGTCGCGCAGACGCCCAGCGCCGCGACAGCTTGTCAAAATGATGCGTTCACGCCGCGCAGGGCATTGACCAGGTGCCCGGTATGGTTCTTGATGAGCGCTTGGACGGTCAAAGGTGACCGGCCTGGCACCGGTCTGACGATTCGCCGAGACGCCTCGGCAAGCACAGCAAGCGCGGAGTAGCCCCAATCATGTTCAACACCCTGCGCGTCGCCCTGGCTGTCCTGACGGTGGCCGGCGCGGCGAACGCCCAGACGACAGAAGACCTCGTCCTGAACCTGGCCTCGACAGCGTTCGACGACAATAACGTCAAAGTTATTGGCCGCACGAATTGCGCGGCGCAGGTTGGCGAGTCGCTCTCGTTGTCAGGCGACTTCACGAATACAAATGCCTTGGAGGGCTACAAGCTGCGTCTGACCTGGACGACCGGCAACGAGCCCTGTCCGAACGGCACTTTCACAGAATGCGGCAATGAGGTCGACACGGTCGGCGACGATCAATGTGGCTGCATCTCCGAGGTCGACGAAGCCGAAACGATCGCGAACGACGACTACAGCCTCTCCAACCTC
>JBNMOZ010000350.1:0-6670 GCA_051276005.1 Bradymonadia bacterium
GGCCACTCGGCAGGCACAGGCTCGGCAAACAGGGCGCGTCGACGACGACGCTTTAGCCATTGGAAGATCATCAGCGCATAGTGCGCTACGGTGCGCCCGCCTGCCAGCTTGGTTTTCTGGCCAGCACTCATAGGGGGTCGGTTTGAACGTTCTCGTCATCAACTGCGGCAGCTCGTCTCTCAAGGTCGACGTGCTCGACCCCGACAGCGGGGCGCGCAGCCTCACCGCGAAGGCCGAGCGTCTGGGCACGCCCCAGGCCACGGTGTGCATCGGCGACGCCGCCGCCGTGTCGGTCCCTGGGGCCGATCACGCGGTCGTGCTCGCGCAGATCCTGCCGTCGATCGAAGGCGACATCGTCGCGGTCGGCCATCGCGTCGTGCATGGCGGCGAGCGCTTCAACAAGCCGGTGCGTATTGATGACGCCGTCGAGGCCACCATCGCCGAGCTGGTGCCGCTGGCGCCGCTGCACAACCCGGCGAACCTGGCCGGCATTCGCGCCGCCCGCGCCGCGCTGCCCGACGCCGTGCACGTGGCGGTCTTCGACACCGCCTTTCATCAGACCTTGCCGTCGCGCGCCAAGACCTATGCGTTGCCGCTCGACCTGCAGAAGAAGCACGGCATCCGTCGCTTCGGCTTTCATGGGCCGAGTCATCAGTGGGTCGCGCGCCTCGCCGGCGCCCACATGGACGCCGACCTGCAAGACCTGCGCGTCATCACCTGTCATCTGGGCAACGGCGCCAGCGTGACCGCCGTCGAATACGGCCGCTCCGTCGAGACGAGCATGGGCATGACGCCGCTCGAGGGCCTGGTCATGGGCACCCGCGCAGGCGACGTCGACGCGGGCGTGGTGCTCGAGTTGATGCGCCGCGAAGGCCTCGACGTCGAGGGCATGGACGCGCTGCTCAACAAACACAGCGGCCTCGCGGGTCTGTCGGGCGTGGGCAACGACCTGCGCGACATCGAAGCGCGCGCCAGCGAGGGCGACGAGGCCTGCCGGCTCGCGATCCACGTCTTCTGTCACCGCCTGCGCAAGTACATCGGCGCCTACGCGGCCGTCATGGGCGGGGTCGACGCCATCGTCTTCACGGCGGGCATCGGCGAGAACTCCGCGCTGATTCGGCATCGGGTCGCCCAGCGGCTCGACTTCTTGGGTGCGCGGCTCGATGAAGATCTCAACCGCGACGCCCAGGTCGACGACGACGCGCCGGTGGCCGAGATCTCGTCGCGCAACAGTCGGGTGCGGTTGCTGGTCGCGCGCACCGACGAGGCCCACGCCATCGCCACTGACACGGCAGACCTGACCCGCCACAAGGACGCCGTCGCAGACCCGGGCACGGTGCCCATCGCGGTCTCGGCGCGGCATATTCACCTGACCCAAGAGCACGTCGAGGCGCTGTTTGGCCCCGGCCACACGCTCACGGTGAAGAAGCCCCTGACGCAGCCCGGCCAGTTTGCGGCCGAGGAGCGTGTCACGCTCATCGGTCCCAAGCGGTCGATCCCCAAGGTGCGCGTGCTGGGCCCGATTCGGGGCAAGACGCAGGTCGAGATCGCCCGCACCGACGAGTTCACGCTGGGCATCGACGCGCCAGTCCGCCGCTCGGGTGATCTCGACAACACGCCCGGCATCACCCTCGAGGGCCCGTACGGACGCGTGACCCTCAAGCAGGGCGTCATCTGCGCCTGGCGCCACATCCACATGACCCCCGAAGACGCCGATCGCTTTGGCGTCGAGCATCGCGACATCGTCGACGTGGCGGTCGACACCCAAGGGCGCGACCTGACCTTCGGTGACGTGATGGTGCGGGTCTCGCCCAAGTACGCGCTCGAGATGCACATCGACACCGACGAGGCCAACGCGGCCGAGATCGCCCGCGACACAGCCGGCGTCTTGTTGATCACGAATCGCCAGGGGCACCTGCTCTCGAAGCGGTCGCGCCGTTGACTCGAGGGGCCACCATCGTCGCGGGCATGCTGTTATCGACGAGCATCGCGCATGCCCAGGCGCGCCTGCGGCACGAGTACGTCGATCCCAGCTTCCTGCGCAACAACCAGCCGCTCTCGGGCGCGGGGACCGAGGTCGAAGGCGGCGATCCGGTGCCGGCCGCGGTGTCGCGCGATGGGGCTCGGCTCGCGGCGCCGGGCGCCGACGACTCGAATACGCCGACGATGGATCCCATCGACGGCGACGCGATCCCGCGGCCCGACGAGGCGCGCCCCGACCGACAGACGACCCAGGATCAGGCGCTCACCTATCACGCGGTCTTCAACCCGACGGTGGCCCCCATGCGGCGTAACATCAGCTTCGATCGCATCAAGGCTGACTACCGGATGGTCGTCACCGGCTCGCCCAACCGCCGCGTGCCGCTCGCGCCGCGCACCCCGGTGGCGGGCCGCGAGATGTTCTGGGGCGACGTGAAGTTGTCCCTGGGTCAAGGGCCCGCGCCGGTGCCATCGGTGGCCCCCGACATGCGCGTGCTGGCGGTGCGCACCGAGCCCGATGTGCCCGTACAGTTCTCCAAAGATGTCGCCGACAACTTCTATGTGGAGTCGACGCATAGAGGGCCGGTGCGGGTGGTCTTCTTGGTCGACGCGGCGACCAGCTATTTCTCTGCGCCGGTGCCGGGCAACGTGCCCCTCGACACTCAATCCGATCACCCGGCGACCCAGCTGCCCGACGGCATTCGGCGCGAGGCGCAGGGCGTCTTGGAGACCATCGGCGTGCGCCCGGACATGTCGTTCGCGGCCGGGCTCGACGCCCTGGTGATCTGGTTTCGTGGGTTCGAGTCGGGTCAGCCGTCCCCGGCGAAGGCGTCGATCTTCGTCGACCTGGCCTTGGGTCGAAAGGGCGTGTGTCGTCACCGGGCGTTTGCGTTCACGCTCGCCGCAAGGGCCGCCGGCATCCCCACGCGTCAGGTGCAGAACGAGGCCCACGCCTTCGTCGAGGTGCTCGCGCCGGACGGGTTGTGGCGCCGGATCGATCTGGGCGGCGAGGCGCCCTCACTCGACTTCAAGAACGGCGAGAACCACCGGCTGCACCAGCCGCCCCCCGACGCGTTCGGCAAGCCCGAGAGCTACGCGTCGCAGTACAGCGCCCAGCTGCAGGGGCAAGGCGGCGACGGGGCAGGGGACGCGCAGATCACCGACAAGCCCCAGCCACTCAATGGTCCGGGCGGCGGCAGCGGCAGCGGCAGCGGCGCCGGAGGCGATCCCACCCTCGACGCGCCGATGAGTGACAGCGGCGACGCACCCCCGATCGAGGTCGCGCTGCCCGAGGCCGGTCCCGCCGGCCCGCCCACGGACGCGGTGACCAACCAACCGCTGCAGCCGGTGTCGGTGCAGCTCGACCGCACCGCGGGCGACTTCGAGGCGTTTCGTGGCGAGGGGCTGCCGTTCGAGGTCGTCGGCTCGGTGACGGCCGCCGGCGCAGGCGCCAAGGCAGTGCGGGTCCAGGTCTACTTGCTGCCCGAGGGCGGGGGCGATCCGCGTCCGGTGGGCGCCGCGGTCAGCACCGACGCGCAGGGGCGGTTCACGTCCAAGGTGCGGCTGCCACCGACGTTGATGCTCGGGCATTATCGGCTGGTCGTCGCGAGCAAATCGACAGGCGAATTTGAGCCGGGGCGGTCAGACCGATGAGCCTGCATATCTATCGGTGGGACCTCGACAAGACCTACCTGCAGACCGACTTTGACAGCCTCGGTGCGCTGCTGCGTACGGCGTTTCAGCGCGCCGCCGACAAGGTCAACGTACCGGGCAGCGCCGAGCTGCTGCGATCGCTGCGCGCCGACGCGGCCGGGCGCGCGCTCATCTATTTCATCAGCGGCAGCCCCAGCCAGATGCGCGGCGTGCTCACCGAGAAGCTGCAACTCGACGGCATCCACTTCGACGGGTTCATCCTCAAAGACAACCTGGGCAACCTGTTGCGCGGCCGCTTCAAGGCGCTCAAGGAGCAGGTCGGCTACAAGCTGCCCGCCATCCTCAACGCCCGCGCCGACGCCCCCATCGAGGCCCGCGAGACGCTCTTTGGCGACGACGCCGAGCGCGACGCCTTCGTCTACTCGCTGTATGGCGATCTGGTCGCGGGGCGCATCCCGCCCGAGGTGCTCACCCAGGTGCTCGACATCAGCGGCGTGTACCCCGACGGCCGCGAGGCGATCCGCAAAGGGCTCGCTGGCGTCGAGACCTGTGATCCCGTCGAGCGCATCATCATCCACCTCGACCGCAAGTCGCCCCCGGTGCACTTCGACGCGTATGGCCCCCGCGTGGTCCCGGTCTACAACTACTTCCAGGCCGCGCTGGTGCTCTTCCAAGACGGCCGGCTCAAGCCGCGCGCCGTGGGTCGCATCGCCACTGCGATGGTCCAGAAGTACCAGTACACATTGCCGATGTTGCTGCGCAGCTTTCAGGACACCCTGCGACGCGGGGTGGTCGACTACGGCTCGGCGCGGGCGCTGGGCGGGCAGGTCGTTGAGTCGGGCATCAGCCAGTCGGTCATCGATCTCTTCGCCCGAGAAGCCGACGAGGCGAACATGGTGCCGCGGCCCACGCGCATTCAGCATGTGCCCGACTATCCAGCGTTGCTGCGGCGCGAGATCCAGCGGCACGACATCGAGAAGGCCCGGCGCAAGCGCAAGCGGCGGCGCTGGCTGTAGCGTCTTTGAAGGTCGCAGTGCGGTGCAGCGACCAGCTGGGCATTGCAGGCGGCCACGGTCAGCCAGGCGAAGGCGACGATTAGCATGCGCATACGCGCGTGAGCGCCGTTTCGGGCAGGCATATTCCACGACCGAAATCGGGTAGGCTGTCTGCCATGCGACGCTCACCCACGCGACGAATGCTGATCCTCTCTCTTTGCTTGGCATGTGACGACGGCGCGATCGCCGAGGCGAGCCAGACTGAAGTTTTGCTCGGCGCCGCCGCCGAGACGACGGTCGAGATCGACCTGCTATGAGGAGCGACCTGCCATGATTGCCAACCTGCTATGAGGACCGTTATGAAGCAGAGTTTGACGCTGCTGGCCGCGCTGGCGCTGTTTGCGTGCGATGAAACCGGCGTCTCGGCGCAGCAAGAGCAGCCGATTGTCGACGCGGCGATCGACGCGGATGTCTTGGACCTGGGCGACGTGGATCGCGGAGCCGACGATCCAGACGGTGGGGTAGATCAGGGCGAGTCCGACTTGGGGGCGCCCGATCTGGGGCCGCCCGATCTGGGCCCGCCCGATTTGGGGCCGCCCGATCCATTCGACGTCAGCCCCGGTGTCGAGACCGTCTCGGTGACGGGGGCGCCCCCCGGCGCGCCGATGAGCCTCGTCGAGGCCGACGGCACCCGGCGCGTGACCGTGAACACCGACCAGCTGGGCCAAGCGCACTTCGCATATATCCCTAATGAATACATGGTGTTCGATTCGGGGGTGGGCACGCAGTTTCCCGTCGATGACGGCGCGACGCTGCGGCCCGGCGTCTACACGATCGTCAACGACGACACCGACGAGTCTTCGCGGCCGTTCACCGTCTTGGCCGTCAACGACGCGCCCGATCCGGGCTTCTATCCGCTGGATCTTCTTGAGGGCGTGGTCATCCGCGTCATCGGTGATCCGCCGGCGGACGTCGGCGTCGGGTTGCACTACCTCGCCATGCGCGATGGCGTTGAGCTGTCGGCCATGGTGCGCCTGCCCGATCCGCTGCTGTACGGGCCGGGCCCGTATCCGACGGTCATCGAGTACTCCGGCTACGCCCCCTCACGCCCCGATCGCATGGAGCCCGGCACCCGCATCGCGTTGACGTTGGGCTTCGCCACGGTGGGCGTGAACATGCGCGGCACGGGGTGCTCGGGGGGCGTCTTCGACATCTTCAACCCGGCTCAGCACGCCGATGGCTACGACATCGTCGAGACCGTCGCGCGCCAGCCCTGGGTGCTGCACAACAAGGTGGGCATGGTCGGCCTGTCGTACTCCGGCATCGCCCAGCTGTTCACCGCCCGCACCAACCCGCCCAGCCTCGCCGCCGTGACGCCGCTGTCGGTCATCGCCGATCCCTGGCTTCAGCAATGGCCAGGCGGCATCTACAACCAGGGCTTCACCCGGAGCTGGCTCGATCAGCGCGACAGCCAAGCGAGCGCGGGCGGGCAGGCGTGGACCCAGCGCCGCATCGCCGACGGCGACGCGAAGTGCGAAGCCAACCAGCTGCTGCGCAACCAGAACATCGACTTCGAGTCGTTCCTCAGGGGCCTCGTCTTCTATCGCGACGACGCCGCCGATCGCAGCCTGCCGCTGCTCGTGCCCTCGATTCAGATGCCGGTCTTCTTGATGGGCGCGTTCCAGGACGAGCAGACCGGGTCGCAGTTCGGCAACATGCTCGACGCCTTCAGGGGCGCCTCCGTCGCGAAGTTCACGCTGTATAACGGGCGCCATCCCGACGGCTACAGCCCTATGGTCATCATGCGCTGGTTCGAGTTTCTGTCGTTCTATGTGGCGAAGCGCGTGCCCAAGCTGCACCCGGCCGTGCGTCAGCTGGGGCCCGGCGAGTTCGCCAGCAACTTCAACGTGATGGAGGCGCCCCTCGAAGAGGATCGCTTCGCAGGCTTCGGCGACGACGAGTACGAGGCCGCCCTGGCGGTCTATGAGGGCGAGGCCCCGGTGCGGGTGCTCTTCGAGAGTGGTGGCCACCCCGACTTTGAG
>JBNMOZ010000351.1:0-6667 GCA_051276005.1 Bradymonadia bacterium
CGTCGAAGACCGGGTTGAGGAACAGGTTGCGCGAGGGGCGCACCGACGCGGTCTGCAGGGCGGGTGCGTCGGCGTCTGCGGGGGGCACGCACCACTGACTGTGGAAGGTGTTCTTCTTGTGAACCTCGAAGGGGATCAGGCTTGTCTCGCTGGCCACCAACAGGTTGGTGCCGGTGATGGTCGCGTTGATCGACCAGATGCGCTCTGCACAGTCGCTGCCTGCGAGCAGCGCGATCTGTTCCGCCGACGCGAAGCGGCTCGGATAGAGCGAGAACGGGATCACCAGGCCCAGGTCGGCGCCGGTCTCTTCGTCGAGCACGCGTCGCGTTCGATCGGCGAGGTAGACCCCCAGGGGGCCGTTGGGTTGCAGGATCTGCTGCTTGAGGCTGACTACGATCGATCCCCCGCTCGGCCGACTGCCCGCGAGCGCACCGTTGGCCGTCTCGGCCCGCAGCCGGTCCTGCACGTCGCGCAGGGCGTAGGGATCGCGCGCCGAGAGCACCGCCAGCCGCTCTGCGCCCAGGGTCTGCTGAAACTCGTACTCCACCGCCCGCAGGGCCAGATAGGTCGCGCGTTGCGCGTCGCGCAGGGTGCGCGCATAGCGCTCGATGCTCTCTGACAGCCAGTAGTCGGTGGCGATGGGTGCGACCCGCGCCTCTTGCTGCGCGAGCAGCGAGGTCGTGCCTTCGAGGATATCGGCCGACAGGTTGACCTCGAGGATCTGCTTCTCGCCAAACCGCGCGGCCAGCTCGTTGGCGGCGCGCTCGACTGCGAGGCTCGACGTCCGCGACCCCACCAACTCCATCTCGGCGTCGTTGAAGCAGCGCCGATCGAGGATGTCGTTCTCCAGCGCCAACATGACCTCGGCGTGCTTGCGCTCGGCCTCATCCATCGCGAACTGCATGCCGTCCGAGACGCTCTTCGCCGCAGCCTCGACCGCGGCGCCGGCGGCTTGGGTGCCCCCGCTGAAGAAGTTATCCTCAATGCCGCCCTTATCCTTGACCCCTGCGGCGACGTTGGCGGTGACGTCAGCCGCGAGCTTGACCGTCGCCAGATCCGACATCGTGTCGTTATGGGCTGCGAGCGCGTCTTCGCGCACTTCGTTGCCGAGCTGCTGGATGATGCAGCTGCGCATCGCGATGTCGTAGCGCTCCATATGCTCGTTGAGCTGCGAGCGGGCGATGTCGACGTCCTTGGCGGCGCCCAGCACGGCGAGCGCCGATTGCCCGATCAGGCCCAGATAGCATTCGGGCGCCCGTTCGAGCGCCAGCTCATCCTTGCATGTCCCTCTGACCGCGTCGGGGCTCGCAGCGTTCCCTCTCGCCCCATCGCAAACCTCGCCGAGTGGACAAGAATCGGTATAAAAACAGCTGGCTGGGCGCACTGTCGGTCGCTGGCTATTGTGAGCTGCCCGGCGTGAGTTGCACTGCGCTTGAGCCCGCTCAATATAGGCGCTCGGGAGGCCAAAGCGCGTTCTGTCGCTGGGCCGCTCCTCCTCGCCGTACAGGGAGTTCTTGACCGAGGACTGGTTGATGCCCGTCACCCCCGGTTGAACCGGGAAAGTGCCAGCTTGCCGCCAGTCATCCATCAGAGCCTGCTCATCGTCATTGAACGGCAGGTCGTGCCGCGGGACACGGAAGAGAACGTCTATGCGCCGATCAAGGTTGATGTTCCCGGTACTGACCTCGGGCCCCAGGCGCCGACGCAGCGCACCCAAGAAGCACATCTCGTACCCCAAATCGGCCGTGCTCAAACGAGACCGGGCCGCCGTGTCGGAGAACCCGCAAGTCGGGTCGCTCTCAGCGAAGAAGCAGGTCTTGGGATCAACCTGACAGACTTTGTCGCCATCTGAGTTCGGCAGGCAATCGAACCCTGCGCCGGTCGCCAACTTCTCCAGACATTCGCTGTCGTCGTCGCATGAGGTCTCGAGCCCTTTGAGGATGTCGTCGAGGATGCCCGGCGAGCCGTCGCGGAGCGGGATGCTGTTCCAGCCCTGGTCACCAATCTGAGAGCACGCAGCCCAGATGTTGCCGCCGTATTTCTCATGCACCGCGCGAATACGGACAAGTTGGGCGTTGTCCTCGGCCGACTGGTCCCAGTTGCGGCGCAGCTTGTCGGTCCAATCGTCCCGCACGGCCTCGAGCTCGTCGATGGCGCGGCGGACACGCTCGGGCACCAACGCGCCCTGGTCGTCGTTGCTGTCGCCCAGCAGAAACTGGGACGCGGCCGAAAAGCGCCCAAAGTTGCCCTCCTGGTCGCCCACCCGGTTGAGCGGCAAGTCCAGCTCGTCGATGCCCAGGGGGTTGGCGCCCTTCTCGAACGCGTCGATGTCGCGGGTCAGCCCCACCAGCGTGCTGCCCAGCCGGGCCCGCTCGACCGACCACTCCAGGTCCCACGCGGTCGAGTTGCCGGGCGCCGCGTTGTCTTCGAGGCCCTGCGCCAGCGCCAGCACGATCCACCCGCGGCGCACCAGGCGCATCACGCGCGTCACCACGACGGCCTTCTCTTCGCGTCCGGTGTAGGCGTCAACCAGCCAGGTGCGGCTGGCCTGCAGCTGGCGCTGCATGGCGCTCACCAACGCCACGGGCAGGCCGACGGGTTGCTCATGGGTAGGGAACACTACGCCGTCCCAGTTCAGGCGCACGCGATAGTCGGGCAGGCGCAGCTGATTGCCGGGCGTGACCGCGAGGGCGGCCGCGTGGCGCGGGTGCAGCAGCAAGTCCCAGCCGGCGATCGCCGCGTCGTACACCTCGGCCAAGTCGATCGCGGTGGCGAAGGCTTCCCCATCGCCGGCCAACGCGTCGGCCAGCTGCACCACGTTATGCGCCTCGGTCACCAAGAAGCCCTGCAGCCCCAGCCATTGCTGAACCATGCGATGCCCCAACGCGCGGGCCACGATGGCCTCGGGACCCGGCACGTCGTCTTGCAAGGCCCGGAGTCGGTCAGGGCTCAGCGCCGTGTTCAACGCGAGCTTGAGGCGGCCCATGTCTACGCACTGGGCCGCCTCTTCGGCGGGCGCGGCGTCGGTCGCCATCTCGGCCAAGCAGGCCTCGATGAGCGGCTCAAGCTCGCTCGCGTCGAGGCGACCAAACTGGGGAAACATGCGCATCGGCGTGCCCGACGCGCAGGCCAGGTCGCCGACGGCGGGATCGTCGAGCTCCAAACCCAGGAGCTCGCCATCACACGCCAGACGCTGCACGTCCTCGGCCGAGTCGACGCCGAGGATCTGCTGCTCGAGTTGCGTGAGGTAGGCCTGATCGTTGACCACGGCCTGGGCCAAAGCGTCGCCGATGTCGGGGCTGGGCACGGGCATCGCGATCGGCTCGGCTGGTCCCTCGACCGCGCCCACCCAGGTCACCGCCAGCTGCCAACGCACGCGGGGGGTCTCGTCTGGGCCCGTGAGGCCCAGATAGGTCGCGTCGATCTGACCCTCGAGCAGGCCGTCAGCCCAGCGGACGCTCTCGTCGACCGAGTTGAGGCGCAGGGTGGTGGTCACCGCGTCGTTCGCGTCGCGGGTGTAGGCCATCTCGGGCACGCGGATGTCCCAGCCACCCAAGTCGTTCGGCGCCAGTCGCCCGGTGACCTGGCCGCCCGGCAAGATGACCCCGCCGAGATTGTCTTGAATCGTCACCACAAAGGCGCTCGGCGCCTCTTGGGCATGCACGATGACGGTGACCGGCACCCGCAGCCCGCGCAGCGCGCGTTCGACGGCCGTGGCGTTGGCCCGCAGGGGGAACCCAGACGCGAGGGGCCAGGCGGTGCCGATGTAGCGGCCCTCTTGCGGGACGACGGCTGACTTCTGGACGACGGGCACCGGCTGGCGACGCACGCCAACGGTGACCTGCTGGCTGCCCGAGAACACCTCAACGGCCGACGAGAACGTGCCCGCCGCCGTCGCGCCCTTCGCGCGGACGCGGACCTCGAATCGAGCGTCTGGATCGACGCCCTCAAAGAGACACTCGGCGGCCCAGCGCTCTGGCGCGCACTCGATCTCGATCAATGCGCTCGGGGCGAGGGGGGGTCGCTCTTGCAGCAACGCGTCACCGGGGCCCGACGCGGCGACCCCAGCGGCCACCACCGCGCGCACGGTGCCCGACGCGCCTCGAACTTGGATGCGCCGCACGGTGCCTTCGCCAAAGAACACCAGCGCGCGGGCGTCGACGGTCAGTCGCTGACCATCTGCGGGGCTCAGCGCTGCGCGGTCGACAACAGCCGATGGCCGACAGCGGCCCGAAGAGTCGCAGCCTTCGCCCTCGGCGCAGTCGCCGTCGACCGCGCACTGGCTCTCGCAGAGGCCCAGCAGACAATGGGCACCGCACGGACAGTCCAGGTCGATGCGACAGTCGCGGCGCTCGGCGATCTGCGCGGCGTCGCGCACGCAGATCTCTGCGACGGCCATGTCGGGGGGATCGGGCTCATCGCCGTCGTCGCAGGCCAAGAGGCCCAGGGCCAGGAGTGCGCCGATATAGAGGAATTTCATGTCGGTCCCTTCGGAAGTTGCTCAGACTGATCAGATTGAATTGCGGTGCCTGAGGCGTGCATCGGTCCAGCGGTGGCCCGATGGCCGACTACTCCTGGTCAACGAGCTCACAGGTCGAGCTGCAGCCATCGCCGTCGAGGGTGTTGCCGTCGTCGCAGGCTTCGCCGACGCCAATCAGGCCGTCGCCACACCCCGAGACACAGCCGAGCTGCAGAGGAGAGGCGGGGCCGGGGCCGGGGCCGTCGGCGCCCTCGTCCAGATCGCACGCGTCGACTTCGGCGCCACACTGGGCGCGCACGCAGGCGTCGTATTCTTCACCCATGAGTCCGGGACAGCTGTCGACCAGACCCATTAGACACGCGTAGTAGCTGGCGAAGATCGCCTGCGAGGCGGGCGCGCCGGTGGCCTCGCAGGCCTCTAGACATTCCGCGTCTTGACACATTTGGGTGTCGACGCAGTTGACGATATCGGCGCACGTCGCGTCGGGGCGCTCGCCACCGTCTCTGCCCGGGGCGCCGTCGAGGCCAGCGCGCAGCGCGAACGTGCTGCCTTCAGCCAACTCGGATGCCTCGCAGAACGCCGCATACGACGGGCCGCCAGCGCCACCCCCACCGGGGCCTCCTGCTGCGCCAACGGCGCCGGTGGCGCCGTCTTGTCGAGCCGTATCGGCGGCGCCACCCTGACCACCCAGCTGGCCAGGCGCGCTCTCGCCGCCCAGGCCGCCGTCGCCGCCGGTGCTCGACGAGAAGACCGAGCCCTGCACCTGCAATTGAGGCGTCTCCCAGACAAACAGTCCGATGCTGGCACCACCCGGACGACCCCCGGCGCCCGGACGTCCGCCCAGGCCACCCATGCCGCCGCCGCCGGTGCCCGCCCCGAATTGATAGTTCAGCTGTCGGTCCGCACGAACGGTGATGGTTCTTCCGGCAAAACAACCGAAGAATCCGTCAACCTCCCAACTTGCCAACACAAAGTCGCCATTGATCTCGAACCTATCCGCGGGCCGAAGGCACCACCCGCCGCGTCCGCCACATCCTGTGCCACCGGGCTGTCCGCGTGCGCCCGGCGCATCAACATCGGCCGACCAGAAGCCGTCGACGTCCACGTACCCGCCTCGCACCCCGCTTTGCCCCGGCTCGCCGACGGCTGCTACGCCCGAACACTGATAGGTCTCGATGTCGAGTGTCTGGTCCACGAGCGGGATCAGAGGTACGCAGCCACCATGGCGACACGTCAATCCATCGGGGCAGGCGTCGTCTCCCGGCGCGCAGCTCCAGGACCCAGGGACCGATATGGAAAGGAAGTTTGCGGCAAAGCTCTCATTCGAGAGTAAATTTTGGCAGGTGCGATATCCGGGTGTGTAGATCACAAGGCAGCTGTCGCCGGCCGTCGGCCGCAGCTCGGCGGGACGGCCAGAGCGCGGCGGGGCGAGGCCGAAATTGCGTGAGAGCATCGCGCAATTTGGCACGGGGAAGTTCCCAGACGTGCCGATCGAGTCGCTGCCTTCGAAGTAGCCCCCGTCTGGACACTCCACGATCCTCCGCCCTGGTCTGATGTCGATCTCAACATTGAGATCCTGGGGTGCGCGACCTGCGCCGCCTGCGGCAGCGGGCTGCTCAAAGGGCTCGCCATCCTCGCCGGCTGCGCCTGGGCCAGCCGCGCCGGCTGTCGCGTCGATGTCGCGCAGCAGGAGCCCCGGTGCGTTGGCGACATGCACGCCATAGTTGCTTCGACCGGGCGTTATGACCGAGGTGGTGGCCACACCCAGATGAGAGAGGAGAGTGCGCGTGTCGGCGCTGATGTTGGCTGCCTGAATGCCCACGACGTCGCCCGCCGCGGTGGGGGCGCCGGTCCAGACGGGCCGCTGGTTCAGGTCGACGTGGAAGTCGGGTGCAGCGCTGAAGCCACCAAAGATCGACGTGCTGGGGGCGACCCGCAGCGTATCGTCGGTCTGGGGCGATCCGCCCACGATCACCAGCAACGGGCCATCGGCCACGGCCGCAGCGACGCTCAAATAGGGCTGCTCTCGCGAGCCGTCTGGGTCGATGGATTCGGCGGTGGGATCGGCGAAGTTCACGTCGGCGATGCAGTCGACCTCATCGGGGCGCTCGACGATGGCGTCCCAGTCGATCTCGGCGCACCCAAAGCGCTCGGCATCAGGCGCGCAGGTGCGTTGACCCAACTCGC
>JBNMOZ010000352.1:0-6651 GCA_051276005.1 Bradymonadia bacterium
GGTCGCCGAGATTCAATGGGATTCGGTGAGCTTTGCTGCCGAAGCGCGCGGCGAGACCGTTGCGTTGGCGGCGATCGTGGGCAAGGCGCGGGCAACACGTTCAAAGTTCGCAGCGCGCAGCTTGAGTGGGCGCCGCTCGTCGCGGTCATCGTCGGGCAGTCCATCTGCCTGCGCTGCCTCGACGCGCGGGCCCGGTGCTGCGGCTCAGGCCCCACGATCGGCGAATTGCCGGGCCGCTACCTTCAGTTGGATGCCGACTCTGATTTATGCGGGATCACCCTGGACGGTGGCATGCGCTGCTGGCCACTCGTGGACGGCGCGCCGTCGATAGAGGCGCCGGGCGACTTCGTTCAGCTCGCGGTGGGTCCCTATTTCACTTGTCCGATCGATCGCGCGGGGATGCACCATTGCAACGAGCCCTGGTTTCGCAGAGCGCGTCAGGTTTCACCCCGCCTTTGACCAACGTGTTGCGCGCATCGCGGCGCATCTTCATCCCTGGGCGATCCTGCAGGACGGTGATCTGACCGCCACCGGTCGGATCGCCGTCGCCACCCCTGGACCGTTTATTGATTTGTCGACCAGCCACGGCCGGGTGTGTGCGGTGCGCGCCGACGGCAGCGTACACTGCGAGGACGCTGGCGTGCGCCAGCCGCCCGCCAACCTGCCACCCGCCGTCGCAGTGCGGGTGACGCCGGACTACACCTGCGCTCTCACCCGGGCTGGCGAGCAGCGGCGCTGGGGGACGTTGTTTCGGGTCGGGCTGCCCGAAGTGATCCCCGGTGCCTTTACTCAATTTGACGCGAACAGCAGGGCCCTGTGCGCGATCCGCGTGGGCGGCGAGTTGGTGCGCTACGGGCGCGGCTGCAACGGTGCCCCCTGTGTACCGTCAACCCGCTCGACTGCGGAGACCACGGCCGCTGCACGCTCGAGATTGGCCAGGTCGATCAGTTGAGTTGCCGGTGCGAGCTCGGACTTGCGGGCCCGACCTGCGAGCAACGCGCGCCGGGCTTCCGAGGCGCGCCGGACTGCGTGGTCGACTGTCAGCCGGGAGAGCGTCGCTGCCGTGGTCAGCACGAGAACGAGGTTTGCGCCGACGACGGCACGCGGCGAGACGTCGAGCAGACATGCTGTGAATGTCGTGCCGACGAACCTGACTTTGGCTGCGCAGAGCCCTGGTGCGAGCCGTTTCGTACGGTCAGCGGGCGCGAACGCGACGCGGGCACGAGCATTACTTGCGGCCGATTGGGGTGTGCGTCGACCGGGTTCACGAACTGCGGCTGCGGGTGCGATGAGGGCACCGGGCAGTGTAACCCCATGCCCAACGGGCCGTGCCCCTGATCGAGGGCCAGCCCCTACAACGCGCCCAAGGTCACCGACGCCAAGACATCGGGCCAGCGCCGCCCGCGCTCATGGCTCACCTGCACGCCCACGCGCCAACACCGGCACCGCCCGTCCCAGGCGGCTGATCCCCACTGCCCGAGCGCGGCGCTCTGTCGCGCGTCGACGATCAGATCGTAGCTGAGCTTGAGCGAGCCCGGCGCCACGAATACGCCCCCGCGCAGGGTGGTCGCGCGCAGATCATCCGCGGCCAACAGCCACGGCCGAGCGATCCCGGTGCTCAACAGGCTGGGCAGGTCGGGGCGGGTCTGCAGCCGGCTGTGCCCACCCCGCAGGCCCCAGCCAGAGACCGGCTCTATCTGCGCGTCGCTCCAATGATTCGCGTCGCCGTCGACGCTCCCCCGCAGGGTCAAAATGGGCGTCTGCACGGCGGCGTGGCCAGAGAGCCAGTCGACGTCCTGCTGATCATCAACGCCGGCGCGCAGGCTCACCTCGGCGGTGGTGTCGTCGCCCAGCAGCCGGTTGATCACGCTGACGCCACCATTGCGGCCCGCGATCGGCTGGTCGAAGGGCAGCCGGCGCACGCGCTGACCGCTGTCTTCGCTGACTCGGCCGTCGAGCCGCAGCCCCACGACATGCGACACGGCGCCAAAGTCGCGCGTGGCGCCGATCTCGGCCTCGGCGCCCAGCCAGCCGACGCTCGTCTGCTTCGCCTCGGTGTCCATGCGCACCGTCGTCGCGGCGCCCGCGACGGGCCGCAGGCGCAGCGGTCCCCACCACAGGGTGGTGTCGAAGCGGCCGTCCAGATCGATCCACGCGGGGGTGCTGCCCGCCGAGGCGTCTTCGGGGTTGATGGCGAAGAGCTGGCCGTCGACGCGCAGGGCGGTGGGCCCGATCGGGGCGGTCCAGCTGATCCAGGTCTCGGCGATGGTCGGCGCGCGGGCTGTCTGGGCTTGACCCTGCGGTCGCAGATCCTGCAGGCGCGTCAGCCGGCCGCCGACGCCGACGTCCTGGCCGACGAGGCTGGCCGCCAGCGTCCCGCGCAGATGATCGCGGCCACGCAAGGGCAGGGTGCGCGCCAGGCGTTGGCGCACGCCACGGTCGGTCGCGACTTCGCCCTCAAGCGCGAGCCGCGCCGGGCCGATTGGCAGTGTGCCGGTGCCGTCGGCGCGCAGGCCGTCGGTGCTCAACGCGGCGATGTTCAGCGTCCCGCCTTCATCGGCATCAGCCGCCCAGCGCAGGCGCGCGTCGCCATACGGACCGTCGCGCCAGCCGGGCGCGAGGGTCACATCGGCGCTCTGGCCCAGGGTGACGAAGACCGGCAGGGCCCCGTAGATGCCGTCCTCTGCGTCGTACCCGATGCGCGGGGCGAGCAGGCCGGTGCGGCGGCGCGACAGGGGCACATACCAGGTGGGCGCGGTGAGCACGGGCACGCCGGCCAATCGCAGAACCGGCCAGCTGAGCCACGCCCCTTGACCGCTGATCGCAGACGCGGAAGACGCGGTGACGCGCCAGGGCGGATCGTCGCAGGCGCAGGCCGTCGCGCTCAACGCGGTGGCCTCGATGCGGTCGCCCGTGAGGGTCGCGGCCTGGGCCGAGAGGCGGCCTTTGGGGGTCTGTATCGAGAGGCCGCTCACCGCGAGTCGGCCCGCCGGCAGGCACAGTCGGGCGCTCGCCGTGGTCGCGTCGAGGCCCGGACGGGCGATGCGCACCGGGCCGGTGATCGTCCAGTCGCCATCGGCGCATTGCGCGGTCCGGGTGGCCTTGGCGCTGGGCGCGGTCAGCCTGGATTCACCATATTGAATGAGAAGTTGGGTCGCTTCTGCGGCGTCCGCGTCGACCTCGAGCCGATCGGCTTCGAGCAGGACGGGCGGCGCGGCGAGCAGCACCAGCAGGCAGAGGGGCGACATTGCCGCACACGGTAGCCGCGTTGCTGTCTTAGAGGAACGGCTCTCTCGCGCGCGCTACAAAAAACTGCGCAATGTCGTGGGGTTGTCGAGCAGCGCCTCGGCGTCTTTGCGGCGGATGACGCCGGCCTTGACCTGATTGGCAGCGCAGCGCGCCAGCGAGATCAGCCCCTCGCCGCCACCCGATTGCAGCGCGCTGGCGATGCCTTCCAGCTTGCCGTCGCGGATCAAGGCCCGCACGCCGGTCGTGGGCCGCAGCACCTCGAGCACCGGCACGCGCCCCGTGCCGGTGGCCTTGGGCACGAGCCGCTGGGCGACGATGGCCTTGAGCGCCGCCGCGAGCTGGCCGCGCACCGTGCTTTGGCGCTCGGGCGGCACCGCATCGAGCATGCGCGCGATGGCCGACGCGGTGTCTCGGCTGTGCAGCGTGGTGAGCACCAGGTGGCCGGTCTCGGCGGCCGTCAGCGCGTGCAAGATGCTCTCGGCGTCGCGCATCTCACCGACCAGCAACACGTCGGGATCTTCGCGCAGCGCGGCCCGTAACCCCGTGGCGAAGCTGGGGGTGTGCTCGCCGATCGCCCGCTGCCGCACGAGCGCCAAGCCGGTGGTCTGCGCCGGCGCGTCGTAGACGTGCTCGATGGGATCTTCGAGCGTGATGAGCAGCCCGCCTCGGCGCGACAACGCCGCCTGCGCCAGGGCCGCCAGGGTCGTGCTCTTGCCGGATCCCGTGGGCCCCGAGACGATGATCAGGCCCGGTCCGCCGTCGGCCAGGTCGCTGAGATCCACCGGCAGGTTGAGGGTCGACAGCGTGGGTGCCTTGCGCGCGAGCACTCGAAACGCGGCGGCCAGCCCGCCCGCGTGCCGATAGACATGGCCGCGAATGCGCGCCTGACCGGGCAGGGCGAAGCTCAGGTCGACGGCGTGCTCTTGGTTCAGCGTGCTGCGCTCGTGGTCGGTCAGCAGCGCCGCGGCCAAAGGCGTCACGGGCAGCGTATCTGCCAGCGCGATCAGCGTCCCGTCGATGCGCAAGACGGGCGGCTCGTCGTCGGCCAGGTGGATGTCGCTGGCGCGCCGCTCCAGGGCCATCGTGATCAGGGTCACCAGCTTCGGGGGCACGATGCGGGGGCCACTGGTCGTTCTCAGCGTCGTGGCGGACGTGAGGGGGCCGGTCGTCTGGGTGAGCGGACCCGCGCCGGCGGCCGGCACCTGGGCCACCTCGTCGGGTGTGATTTGGACACGGTCGATGCGCACGGCGATCGTCTCACCCGGGTTCGAGATGCGGATCTTGAAGGTGCCGAACTCATCGTTCTCATGCGTGAATTCGGTCTCGTCGCCCGCGGCGTAGCTCGCCTTGGCGTCGGCGTCGAGCAGCGGCTCGAGCATGCTGCCGATCAGCCGGGGCGCCATCGGCGGCAAGAAGAGCCGCAGGTGCGAGCCGCTGTGAAACAGCTGGGGCTGCTCGTTCGCGCGCAGCACCATCTCATTGCCGCCCTGGGCGACGATCATCTTCAGCAGGGGGTCGATTCGAGCCATGTGCGGACAAACTCGTCGGTCTTGGGATTGATTCCCCCACCATGGCAGCGCCCCGCCGTCGGTGCTACAACCTCTGATGTAACAGGAGGGTGTATGCGCAGTGTCAATTGGGTGACGGCCGGTTTGCTGGCCTTGGCCGCGTGCGACGACGGGGCCAGCAAAGCCGATCCTGGCGACGCCGCGATCGACGCTCGGGTCGACGCGATGGGCATGGACGCCGCTGTCGATCGGGGCGGCCTGGACGCAGCGACCGACGCGCAACTTGACGCACAACCGGATGCACAACCGGATGCACAACCGGACGCGCAGCCTGACGCGCATCCGGACGCGGGGCCCGATAGAAGCGGCGAGACCGTCGAGATCGATCTGGCGCCATACGTGGCCGAGATCCCCGCCGGCGCCGGCGCCGCGAGGGTCTTCGTCAGCACCCAGGCCGGTGACTTGGTGGGCGGCCCCGCGGCGACCGGGTTCGTGGGCGACTGGGTCATCGAGAACGACTACGCCCGCTTCATCATCGAGGCCGATCGCCGCGTCATCGGGCCGTGCCCTTATGGCGGCACGCTCATCGACGCCGACGTGCGGCGCGAGGGCCCTCAAGCAGGGCAGGACGTGGTGGGCGAGAGCTGCTTGCTGCTGCACCTGGCGCAGACGCTCAAGCCCGATCGCTACGAGATCGTCAGCGATGGCAGCGACGGCACGGCGGCGATCCTGGCCGTGACCGGACACCTCGAGCTGCTCGACTTCATCAACATCAACGGCTTGCTGCGGGGCTTTGGCCTGCCCATCTCGGTGGGCTACGCGACCGAGATCCTGCTGCCGTTGACGGTGACCGAGTACTACATTCTGCGACCCGGCGATCGCGGCGTGCGCGTCGTGACGGCGCTGCGCAACGACGGGCGCGCCGCGGTGCATACGCCGTACGGGCACCTGCTCGACTCGGGCGGCGTGGTCGACTTCTTCAACCCGTCCGGCCCCTTCGGTGGGTTCGGCTACCGCGGCTTGAGCCCGCAGGCGTTGCAGGCCGAGCCCCTCGTAATGCTCGGCTTCGTCGGCGAGCTGTCCAGCTATGCCTACGTGCCCGAGCCCGACCCGAGCCTCGTCTTCGACTTCCCGCGCTCGGGCTCATACGTGACCGTGTCGGGCGTGGCGGTCTCGGTGTTGGGCAACGACAACGTGCTGCCGACGCTCATCGCGCAGCCCGCCTCGCACCCCAACCTCGCCGGCATCCTGCACCTCGATCCGGGCGCGCAGGCGGTCACCTCGCGCTGGATGCTGGTGGCGGGCGAAGACCCGGCCGACTTGATCGACACCGCGTGGCAGGCCATCGGGCAGCCCACCGGCGTCGTCCGGGGCACCGCCGCAGCGGGCGTCGCCGTCAGCGCCATCGACGCGATGGGCCGCACGGTGGGTCAGTCGCGGGCGGCAGACGACGGCACGTATCGCATGCGAACCCCGCCGGGCGTCGTCACGCTGCGGGGCTTCGCCAATGGTCGCTCAACGGTCATGGTGGCCGACGTCGCCGTCGTCGCCGACGCAGAGGTTGAGCAGAACATCGAGATGGGCGCGGCCTCGGCGGTCGTCGTGCAAATTCGTCGCCCCGACGGCACGCCGTCTGCCGGCAAGATCACCGTGCTCTGCGAAGGCGACTGCCCCAGCGCGCCCAACGACAATGATGAAGACGTGCGCATCGACGGGCCGCTGAGTGGCTCCGCCGCGGTCGTCTTCGCCGGCATGGACGGCGCCGCTCGCATCCCCGTCGCGCCCGGCCAATACCGCGTCACCGTCAGCCGGGGCATCACGTGGTCGACCTGGCCCGCTGACGCCGTCACTACCGGCGGCATGCTCATCGACATCGCCGAGGGCGGCGAGGTGC
>JBNMOZ010000353.1:0-6638 GCA_051276005.1 Bradymonadia bacterium
GACGCGGTCGCCGTCACGCAGCTGCACCTCGATGTCGACCAAGTCGGCGTCGAGGGCGCCCTGGACGCGCAGTGAGACATGGGTGTGAAACCCGCCTTGTCGGCCGGCTTCAATCGCGTAGCGGGTCAGAGGGCTCGCCGTGAACGGATCGCCGCCGCCCACCTGAAGTTGGGCTGGTCCGCTGCCACAGGCCGTCTGGCCGGGTTCGAGCGGCGTGTCGCTGGCGTCGTCGCAGCCGCCGAGCAGGCTCATCGCGAGCAGCACGGCCAGCGTCAACCTGGGCAACGTCAGCCCGGGCAACGTCAGCCGATCCGCGCGTTCAGTCGTCGGAGGACGTGCTGCTGCTGCTGCTGCTGCTGCTGCTGCTGCTGCTGCTGCTGCTGCTGCTGGGGGCAGAGTCAGACGACGGCGCTGGGGACGGCGCTGGCGATGGTGATGGCTCGGACGGGGTCGCCGGCTTCGACTGCGACGCGGACGATGCTCCTGAGTAGCCCTGGGCATACCAGCCGCCTCCTTTCAGGCTAAAGGCGCTGCGCGCGACGGCCTTGACCATCGGCGTATGGCCACACTCGACGCAAGCGGGCGGCGCGTCCGACATCTTTGCCAGCACTTCACTGGTCGCCTCGCAGCTGGGGCAGCGGTATCGGTAGATCGGCATCCTGCACTCCAATGGGTCGCAACTGGTGCACCGCGACCTGTTCGGGCCGGTGCGCTGGGCCGGTGAACTATTCCGCGCACCCTCAGCCTGTCAACCCCGACAGTGCGCATTGAGCGACGAGGGTGGTCTTCGGCGGCGACATGTTGGGTCGCTGGAGTTGTCGTCGCCGGGCGTGAGGCCCTACAGTCAGGGCATGCGCAGCTCGATCTTCATGATGTCTTTTGTCGCAAGCCTGCTCCTCCTGGCGCCGGCCTGCTCGCCTGTTGATCCACAGCCCGGTCAACTCGGCGGCCCTTGTCGCGCGTCGCTGACGCCCTGCGATCCTGGGCTTGAATGCAACGGCAGTGGCTGCGCCGAGCCCAGCGGGCAGGGCAGCGCCAACTACGGGGTGACCTTCGCCTTCAAAGACAACAAGACGGCGGTCCAGGCGGACGGCAGCGACAACACCATCATCACTGCGCGGTTCTCTGAGACCAACAACGGCCTCTCAGAGCCGGCGCCGCCGAACCTGCAGTTTCGCATGTGGGTCGATCCGCCCAGCGCCGGCACCCTCGAGTTCAGCGGCACGTCGAACCCCGAGGTCATGAGCGAAGACAGCCGGGTGCCGTGGCGCATCACCGACGCGAGCGGTAGCGCGACCGTGCGCTTCACCGGGTGTGACAAGGCGCTGCCCGACTGCATCAAGTTCGCGACCGTGCGCGTGGCCATCGCGCCCGACGTGCTCGTGCCCGTCGCCAACGTCGCCATCGAAAATATCGGCGCGGGGCCCGCGCGCCCGGTCACGCCCGAACCCGAAGGCCAGCCGGGCGAGCCCGATGTCATCGCGACCCGACCGCTGCCCGATGGGTTCGGGCCCACCGAGGCGTGCATCGGCCGGTCCAATGAGATCTATCTCAAGGGCGATGAGACCGCGCAGGTCTTTCGCGGCGAGGGCACGTTCGGCATCAGCGAATGGCGCCTGCGCCAACCGATCAGCGTGGCCTCCATTGACTCCCTCAAGCTCGAGATCATCTCGGAGGAGTTGGGCACGGCGGTCACGTTTACGGTCAACCTCACCACCACGGGCGCCGACCTTGAGATCGGTGAGTATGACGCGGTCACGTCGACGTCCGATCCCGTGGAAGGCTCGGCTCAGTTCGGCTTCCTGCTGGCGGAGGGCATGCTTGGCACGTCGTGTTCTCGCTCGTCGGAGCGGCGCTTCGCGGTGCAGGAGTTGCGCATCGAGCAGAGCAAGATTCAGAAGCTGACGATGAGCTTCGTACACGGCTGCGACGGCGGCATCATCGAGGGCTGCTTCAGCATTCAGCCGATCCCCTGATCATTCGGCGCGGTCTCTTGGCCTCGGTCTTTTGGCCCTGATCATCGCGCCCCGAGCCATCCTCGATTCGGCGCTGCGCGACTACGAGGCCTTCTTCTTGCGCTGCCCACGCTTGAGGACGCTGTCTGTCTTGGTCGCGATCTCAGCCTCACGCGCCGCCCGCGCCTCGGGATCGTCGATGGTCTCCAGCGGCGCGTCCTTGGCCGCATCGCGCCCATGGCGATCGGCGATCTCGTCGGTGGCCTTGATCAGCCAGCGGCGCGGCAGCAAGAAATGGATCACGACCGTCGCGCCGATGACCAGGTGCAGGACCGCGGCGATCTCGAAGCCGATGGCATAGTCGACGTTGAGCACGCCTTGGGGGCGCAACGCACGAAAAGCGGGCGCGCGGGCCGACCAGAGCACGCTGGAGCCACCCAGGCCGCCCGCGAGCATCAACAGCACGAGCACCCGGCCAAACGCGCTGCCGTGGTAGTAGTTGAAGAAGTAGCCCCGCAGAAACACGGCGATGCACACGTACAAGCCGATGGCCATGCCCCAATCGGGGGCGCCCCGCGCGCGCATCGCGAACACCACCAGCAGCGCTGACGTGAGCAATAGAGGGGCCGCGACGAGGTTGGCCGGGTCGAAGAACGTCCACCCGAACAGCCCCTTGATGCCCCGCGGTCCGATGTGCAGCAGACGGTGTACCGGGCTGCCGGTCGACGCCTTCAAATCGGAGCCTGACTCGCCGCCGTTGGGCGGGGCGGGTGCTTGGGTGCTCGGCTGGGGGGCGTCGTCATTCACGCGCGCAGCATGCCCGCCCCCAGGCCGCCCGTCGACATTATGCCAGCGCGACTGACGCGGGCGGCGTGGGCGCCGCTGAGCATCGCCCTCGTCAGCGCGGCCTGGAGCCTCTGGGCGGCGTCGATGTCGGGCAGCTCCGAAGAGGCCGCTTGGGCGGGCGGCGCGCTGATCCCGGTCGTGCTCGACGCCTTCGCGCAACTGTGGCGTCTGCTGTGCGCCGGCTGGCTGCACGTCGACATCGGCCACGCAGCGCTCAACGCGCCGGGGTTGCTCGTCGCGGGGGTGGCGTTGGCCCGACTGCGCAGCGGCGCCACCGTCTGGGCGGTCTGGGGCCTGGGCGCCCTTTTTGGCAGCATCGCGAGTTGGCAGATCACCCAAACCTGGGCGCTGGGCGCGTCGGGGGGCAACGCGGCCCTCGCGGGGGGCGTCCTGTGGGTCGCATGGCGTCGCTGGGCAACGCTCGACAGGGAGGATCGTCGCCTCGCGATCATCGGGTCGGTGCCCTGGCTGGTGCTCATGCTCATGCCGCGCGCGGGGCCCGTCGATCATGCAGCGCACCTGGCTGGGGTGTTGACTGGGCCGCTCATTGTTGGCGCTGGGTGGCGCATCGCGGCGTCGCTGCTCGGTGTTCAAGCGGTAGCATTTGGCCTGATGCTGCACACCGCGATGCGCCCGCCTGCCGACGTCATGACCGTGCCGACCACCGCCCCGCCGCATTGCCCAACCGCGCACACCGACGGCCTGCTGGTGCGCTGCGAGACGCCCGCGGCGCCGCCCGCCGAGGGCGTCTCGATCGAAGGCCGCGTGCATCATCGCTGGCAGATCGGATCGCAGACGCTTCTGGCGCCGCCCGGCCCCCGCGCCGACCGGGCCCTCGCCGAGATTCGCCGCCGTTTCTTTGACGGATCGTCCGACCTGCGGTGACCTGCCCCTCGAATCGCGTCATCGGGACGCAGAGCCGAGGGGGCGCCGTGTACGTGATCAAGCACCTGATCAAGAGCCCGTCACAGTTTATGGATCGCTACCTGGATGACGGCCCCGCCGGCGGCTTCTTTTTGCCCGAGAAGCTCGGTATGGCCGGGTTGATCTGCCTTGAGCTGCACCTCGAATGGCTCGGCGAGGTCTACTTCCCCATCGCCCGCGTCGAGCGCGCCGGGGTGGTCTGGGAGAACGCTGGGCGGCGTATTCGAGGCGCGGTCGTGCGGCTCGCTGAAGAAGAGGCGCCCCTGCGCGACGCGCTGCTCGAGACCGTGCGGCGGTTTGGCGAGGGCTACCGCGATCGCAAGGCCGATCGCATCTCGGCGCGCCTCGGCGCGCATTGCGTCACCGCGAACGGCAGCGCCGATGGGTCTCTGCTCGACATCTCGGCCT
This sequence comes from Bradymonadia bacterium, assembly GCA_051276005.1. Lineage (GTDB taxonomy): Bacteria > Myxococcota_A > Bradymonadia > UBA7976 > UBA1532 > JBNMOZ01. Next base: position 4,134 of record JBNMOZ010000353.1, read on the forward strand.
CGGGCGCGATGATCCGCACCCCGACGCCGCTGCCCACGAGTACGGCGATCCAGGTTCGATTCGAGGATCCCGCTCGACGCGTCATGCGCCACGTGCGCGCCGAGGTGGTGCGCCTCGACTTCAGCCGCAGCGCGTCGGGCATGGGCGTGCGCTTTTGCTTCCAGAGTCGCCGTGAGCGCCGATCGATGGCGCGCCTCGTGCGCATGCTCGCCACTGCCCCAAATGGACCGGCGGCGGCCGTTGAGCCCGACCTCGCGACCCTCGGCTGGCTTGAGCCCGCGCTCGCCAGTTGATCACACCTCGCGTTTGAGCGACCCTCCGGCCGAGTCTTACGAGTGCCTCAGTTTGCAGGGCATGACAGCGTGTCGGAGGGTGCATGTATCGAGGCCTGCGCGTGGCGGTGGTGATCCCCGCCCATAATGAAGAGGCCTTGCTGCCGGTGACCCTCGAGGGTCTGCCGGCCTTCGTCGACGTGGCCATCGTGGTCGACGACGCGAGCACCGACGCGACCGCCCATGTCGCTGCCCATCCCCGCCTGGACTTGGTGCGCCACCCCGTCAATCAGGGCGTCGGCGGCGCGATCGTGACCGGCTATCATCGCGCGCTCGCCTTGGGCGTCGACGTCGCCGTCGTGGTGGGCGCGGACGCCCAAATGGATCCGGCCGAGATGAGCAGCCTGATCGACCCGGTGGTCGACGGCCTCGCCGACTACGTCAAGGGCGATCGGCTGGGCCACCCCGAGGTGCGCGCCCGCATGCCGGCCGTCCGGTTGTTCGGCAACCGCGTGCTCTCACGGCTGACGCGGCTCTCGTCGGGCTATGGGGTGCGCGACTCCCAATGCGGCTATACCGCGCTCGCCGCGGCGACGTTGGCGCGCCTGCCGCTGGGCGATCTGTACCCGCGCTACGGCTTCCCCAACGACCTGCTGGCCAAGCTGGCCGAGGTCAACGCGCGGGTGGTCGATCGCCCCGTCACTCCGATCTATGGCGATGAGCAGTCGGGCATCCGCGTCAGCCGCGTGGTGGGGCCGATCCTGTGGCTGTTGCTGCGATCTGGCGTGCGCCGTGTGCGGCGGCAGCGTCAGGCCCGGCTGGCCTTGCGGGCCGATCCAAACCGCGCGCCGGTACGGTGAGAAGCCACGGTGAAGCGACGGTGAAGCCACGGTGACGCTGCGCATCGTCACGACGTCGTTTCCGGCGTATCCCTCTGACTCTGCTGGGCACTTTGTGCTGGCGCACGCCCGTGTCTTGGCGCGCGCGCTGGGCCGGCCGGTGCGGGTGCTTGCGGGCGGTCAGGGCGACTGGCAGCCCGTGCCCACCCAGCGCTACGGCGGGCGCTTGTTCGCGGCGGACGGCGCCCCGGATCGGCTGCAAAAGGCGCCACTCTCGGGGGGGCTCCTGGCCGCAGACGCGACGCTTCGGCTGCGCCGCATGCTGCCGAAGTTCATGCCCCGCGGCGCACCGGCGATCGCGCATTGGCTGCTGCCGACGGCGCTGCTCGTCGCGGCGCGCGGGCCGACGTTGGCCATCGCGCATGGGGGCGACGTGGCGCTGCTGGAGCGCCTACCGATGGGGCGCGCGATGGCTCGACGGATCGACGCGCAGGCCTTCGCCGTCAGCTTCGTGAGCGCCGACTTGCGGGCGCGCTTCGAGGCTCTGGCCGGGCCGCAACGCTGCCCTCATCCAGTCTTGCCAATGGGCATCGCGCCCTTCGCGCCCGACCTCGACTTCGCGGAGTCACTGCGGCAGCGGGCGGGCGGGCGACCCATCATCGCGACGGTGGGTCGGCGGGTGCCGATCAAGGGCTTCGACGTGCTCGATGCGGCCCTCGAAGGGCGCGATGACGTGTGCTGGTTCGCCGCGGGGGACGGTCCGCAGCCGCTCAGGAACGCCGAAGATCTGGGTCAATTGGAGCCGCCCCAGCGCGACGGCTTGCTGGCCATCGCAGACCTGGTGGTCGTGCCGAGTCGGCGGGTGGGGCGGCGCGTGGAGGGCACGCCGCTGGCGCTGCTTGAGGCGTTGCAGAGCGGCGCGCCGGTGATCGCGACGCGCACGGGCGGCATGGCCACGGTCGACGGGCCTGTCTTCGTCGAGCCGGACGATCCAGAGGCGCTCAGAGGCGCGATCGGGCAGGTGTTGCGCGACGCCTCGATGCGGCGGCCACCCAGACGACCTCACGGGGCCCACGGCTGGGATACGGTGGGGCCCGCGCATGCGGGGTGGGCGCAGCGGTTGCTGCGGTTCGCGGGTGATCAGGCCTCGCCGAACTGATCGAAGAGTGCCGCGGCCGGCGGCGGGTTTGCCGGTGGTGGCGCTGTTCGCGGTGCGGCGCGCGGGGGCGCGGTTGAGTGACACGGCCGCGAATTTCTGGGATGGGCTGGTGTGAGGTAGGGTGGCCGGCATGACGGAGCAACAGCCTGTCCCTCAGACAAAGGCGCCTGTGAGCACCCCCACCGCGAAGCCCCGCTCCCAGCACCCATCTGCCGCCCTGCAGCCGATCACTGGC